>DAITPE010000339.1:0-6556 GCA_036833775.1 Pyrinomonadaceae bacterium
AACTCAAGAGGCTTTGAGAAAGATTCGTGCCAAATTTCCAGATGACCCGCTGCTCGGTCTGTTTAGAGTTTTGGAGAGCCAGAAAATCAATTAGATATTTGGTGTTAAAGGCGATTTTCCAACCGTCCTTTATTTCTTCCGTATTATCTTCAGGTTTGCCAATTTTTTGAAATGTGCAGTTGATCTCCTCCGCCGAAAACCCGGTTTCCGCCGATTCGGATTTGAGAAACAATTTATTGTTTGTAAAGACAAACTCAATCCGCCGGTGCGCGTCATCCGCCATTACGCCGACACGCGTTAAAGCATCTTTTAATTCATTTGCCTTGATTTCCGCAAAATGATCGAAAGTTTTCGGGATAACCATTTCCCAGTTCGGAAATTCGCCTGAAACTTCCCGCGCCGTCATCTGCTTGTTGGCGATTTCAAATTCGATATGACTTCCCTTTTTAATTTTGACATCAACTTTTTGATTGATTCTGATTTCGCTTGCCAGCAGATTTTTTAGTTCCCGCGCAGCTTTGATCGGAATCAGGCAGTTGATGTTTTGATTTGTCAGAGCTGTCGCCGTTTGAAAGCAGCAAAGGCGCGCCCCGTCGGTGCTAACCATTTTCAAACCGGAGTTATCAAGAATTAGCAAAATGCCGTTGATGGTAAATCGTTTGTTGTCCTCGGTAACGGCAAAAATCGTCCGCCTCAAGCCTTCGTAAAAAACGCTTGCCGGCAATTTGACGAATTCCGAATTGACGCGCGGAACTTCCGGGAACTGGTCGCTGTTTGTGCCGCTCAGTTTGCTTTTGAAACGTCCGGCTTGAAATTCGACTCTTTCGCCGCTTTTATCAAGTTTCAAATGCACCGGCTCGTTCGGCAGAATCCCCGTTATTTCGCCGAGTTTTTTGCCCGAAAGACAAATCGAACCGCTTTCGAGAATATCAACTTCCTGCTCAATGATGAGTGAAATATCCAAATCGGTCGCAGTCATCACGAACGCGCCGTTTTGATTCGCGTCAATCTTTATTTTGCCCAAAACCGGAATTGTTTCCTTTTTGGCAAAGATGCCCTGTAATGCGCTGACTTGTTCTTTTAATTGTTTGGCGTGAATAATTGCTTCCATATTTTTTTGGTTAAATAAATCCTAATTCGAGAGCGACGCTTTTGAAGTTATGCGGACAAACGCCGTCCGGCTCGACAATGCAACCGTTCGGGCATTTGGTCGGTGACCAGCCTTCGTCAAGACAGATTTCCAAAAACTCGATAAAGTCTGTTTCAGACTTTTTTCGCGCTTCTTCGTAATCTTTCGCATTCACATTTTGTTGTTCACCGCTCATTTTTTTCGCCTCGATATGGGATGCAAAATCAATCTTTGATTACTAGAGCCGCGATATTCGCCAGCATTTGACGCAAGTTCGCGCACGAATGCGCCGTCAATCAGCAAATCGGTATTCGACAAAATCCGGTTGACGCTTTCCTGCCCGCGCGCCAGCAGAGTTTCCAGCGTGTAGCCGCTGTAAATGACTAAGTGATAATTTTTTGCTTTGAGTTTTTCGACCAGAATTCGCAGACTCTCCGGCTGGTCAAAAGGTTCGCCGCCCAAAATTGTTACACCATCATGTTCACCGCTCTTTTTATCAATTTCTTCGACAACTTTTTCGATTGAAGTTAATTTGCCGTTCGACCGTTCGTGAGTTTCCGGCACATAACACCCCGCGCAGCGTATCGAACAACCCACTACTTGAACAACACTCCGCCGTCCGGGTCCGTCAACCGTTGAATGATGATAGATTCGGTAAAGATAAATTGATTCATCGGGCGATTCTGTTTCAGATCGGTTACTGACGGTTTCAATGACAGATTTTTCAAATTCAAGTTTTGGACGAGCGCAATTAACGACGCTTCCCTGCCCCAAATTTTTATAGATTTCTTTGGCGATTTTAGCGTCTGCTTGCGATGATTCGACCGTCACGCGCCCCGTGTCCGGTTCTAGGATAAAAACGATTTCCGCCATCACTTGCCTTTTATTTGTTGTTTGACTTGCCCTTGCACGAAGTATTCTTTCGTCTTTTTATCAACCGTCGGAGTTCCCAGAAGCTGTTTCAATTCCTTCGCCGCTTTTTCACACGCCGCGCCTTGGACTCCTTTGATTTCGGTTTCGCACTTTCCTGTTTCGGTATCAATAGTAAATTCGATTTCTGGCATTTTTGTAAAATCCTCCTAAAATATGACTTTAACTTTGATAGTTTTTCCGACGGTCTTTTTAACCAGAGTTCCACCGAGCCGCTTCGCCATTTTTCTGGCGGTCGCTTCGTGATATTGGGTTTGCAGGCGTTTCAAAAAATCGCTTCCAAGTCGGTAATCCAAATCCATATCGTCAACCACCAGCGCATAACCTTTGGCTGTTTTCTGAAACCCGATGTCGCCTAAATATCTTTGCGATTTGATCGAATCTCTCCGAATCACGACATCCGCAGTTCTCTGGTCGCGTTTATCGTAACCTTGCAGCAGAAGGTCAGTGCCGACCGTCACATCCTCAAAACCCATTTCCCTCAAGGCTTCAACGAGAAGTTCCTGATTGGTAAAAGTTTCCGATTCAAAAGACATATATTTGCTCATTTTTTTAGCTCCAAAAATGTAATTTCCTTAAATTTCAATAGCCCGCGAGCCGTTTCCCGCCAAAGCTGAGTGATTGACCATTGCGCCGACACCTTTAATGTTATTCCGCGCCCATTTGCGAATTTCTTCGATTTTGTCCGACATCATCTGAGCCGTCGGCGTGATATTTTCGATAGCTTTGACAATATCTTTCGTTTCGGCTTCGCGGTCGCCGTCAATAAACGCTTCCAAAACGCCATCCTTGACCGCACCTTCGATTTCCGCGCCGCTGAAATCTTTCGATTTTTCGACGAGTTTGGTTAAATCGAACCGGTCGGCAGCAAGTGCGCGTTTGGATAGATGAACTTTGAAAATCTCTTCGCGGTCTTCATCTTTTGGCAAATCAACAAAATGAATATAAGAAAATCTGCCGATGCGAAACTGTTCGGATTCGAGTTCGCGGACATCGTTGGCGGTCGCAAAAACAAGCACATCTTTGTTGTCCTGCATCCAATTAAGCAGGTAAGAAATCGTTCGCGCCGTTTCGCCGCCGTCGGTTTTGTTCGACGACTTCATTCCCGACACCGCTTTCTCAAACTCCGAAATTCCCAAAATTCCTTTGATCGTTCCGGCAATAGAAAGGGCGCGTTTGATGCTGATTGCGCTTGATCCAATCACGCCGCCGCCTTCGCCCATAATTGAGCCGAAATCAAGATCGAGCAAGGCGCGGTTGGTAATTGACGAGGCGACGCGCTTGCATAAATCTTTACCGCAGCCCGGAAGACCAACGAGCAGAATGCCTTTGCACGGCTCGACGTGACGCGCTTTGGCTTGCGGGCTGAATGTGTGAGCCGCCCGTTCGAGAATCGCCCGTAATTCTTTATAACCGCCTAAATTGTTCGCCGGTTCTGGATGAACGTAAGTTAGTGAGCCGCTCCCGCGAATGACGTTTTTCTTTTCTTCGAGAATGACTTTGATCGAATCGGCGTTTAAGCCTTGACAGCTAATCACCGCTTTGGCGATGACGTTCGAGATTTCGCCCGCCGTCAGACCTAAAAGTGCCTGCATCAAAGCAGCTTCGGTTTCGTTATCTAAGCTGATTGAAAGTCCATTGTCTTTCAATCTTTCGAGCTGCAACTCGATTGATTCTTCGATTTCAGTTTCCTGCGGAAGTTCGAGTCCGATTTGTGTAATTTCTTTTTCGAGTGTCTTCAAATCCGGGAAGTTCGGTCCAACAAAGAGGATCGTCGTTTTGGTTGATTTGAGTTTCCACGCTATTTCGCGCAGACGACGAACCAAAACCGCATCTTCCTGACCGTAAGGTGTGATATACGGCGTGTAATCGCAAAGCAGAAAAATCCCGGTTTTTTGCTCGCCGATATAGCTTAAAATACTTTCCGGGTCGTCCGTGTCTGAGATTGATTGCGGATGCTGCAATTCGCCTTCACCTGGGTCAACGATTTTTTGTAAACCTGCGGGGCGACTCCAAAAATAGAGCGGTTTTTCCTTATGTTTTTCCTTGAACATCAAATCAACCAGGGCTTGGCGCACGCGGTCTTCCTCGTAAGTGTTGATGCTGATGAGCGGATAACGCGCTCGGATCAGCACGTCGAGTTCGGTCAGAAATTTTTCAATACTTTTTTGATTTGGATTTTCAGTCATTTTTTACACAATTGTTTAGTTTTATTAAATGATTGTTTACAATAGAGCAATCATTTGTGCTTCAAACAGTGACGTTATTTACCAGCCGCTTTTTTTTCTACGTCCCGCACAGCCCTTCGCACTCGTTGAGAAAGAAATTTCCCTGCCCGCGTTCTTCCGCCGTCCGAAAATCCACTTCGGAAATCGGTTTCAGACTCCGGTGCAAAAAAGCTTCGCACGTTCCGCCTTTTACGCCGCGCCGGATTTGCTCGTCGTATTCGACGATTTCGCTCCATTCTTCCTCATCCGCTTGCAATTCCCGCCATTGCGCGTCGCCGTGAAACGGACAGCCGAGACAAGCCGATTTCGGCGGAATGGGGTAATGGTTGGATGTGAGCCACTTCAGACAATCGGCGCGGCGCATTTGCTTTTCAATCAGCGGATAACGGTGCGTTTTCCATTTTTCGCGGCTGTCGCGCATTCGGCTCGCTTCGTCGAGAGAAATACCGAGCCACATTTCGCAAACGATTTCCGTTGATTTTTGTCCCGGTGCGAGTCCGACGATTTCACGAACCTTGCGGTTAATCGGCGCGAGTTTGTAGGCTTGAGTGCATTGCCGGTTGAGCATCGCCGTTTCGCCATCAAAATTACGGACGAAAAGCGGCATCTTATTCCATTCGGCACGTCTTATGTCACCCGCCGAAACAGACAAAATCGGAAAATTACATTTTGCTGCTTCCCGTTTCAAAAATTCGAGATGACGGTAAGTGGCTTTCGACTCCCATTTAGTATCGGCGAAAATCGCGCAGTCGGCTTTCTTCCCCAATTCACCCCGCAAATTCATCAGCAGCAGAGTTGAAGATTGCACGCCCGCGCCTAACGAAATGACCCGCAAAAGTGAACCGGAGGTCTGGACTTTCAGCCTATGGACTTTCTGCCAGATTAAGTTTTGCATTAAGGTTTTTAGCCTGAACGATTAAATTTCCAATGAATCGAATTGCTCTTGATTGAGAATTCCGCTTTGTTTCGGCTGATGACGAGGCTTTTCTTTTGTTTTGGAAGGAAACGCAATGACGTTAGTATTTTCGGGCAAAACGGCAGGGCGGACGATATTTACTCGATTCGCTTGCATTTCTCGAACTCCTTCGCTTTGCGTTCGATCATTGCCGTATTGCCTTGCAATCTGGCTGTAATTCGCGCCGAACGGTTCATCTGAGTATGGCGTTTCGCGGTGATAGCGTTTGTCATCGAGTTTTTGCCGCAGTGTGGATTCAGCCGATTCCCGCCGCACATTTGTGCAAAGAGTCCGCCGCACGAGATTGCTCCCGCGTCTGCCGTTTTCGGTCAAGCAACTGAAAGTGTCGTCGTCTTCCTGAATGAGAAAAATGTTGAAAAGTTTGTCGCTGTTACGCGCCTGATTGTAATAGCTCAAATATTCGGCGCGGATAATTCTTGGCATAAACTTGAATTTTCGTTAGGATTAAAGTTCCAAGGCGGATAGCCGATCTTCGTCGAGCAGACGTTTCGATTGCAGGCTGGTCGCCCGCAAGACATCGTTCAATGCAGACTGCATTTCCACTCTTGAACGATGTTTGGCATCAGCTCCGGCAGCTTCTTCCAATCTGCTTAAAACGTCTTCGAGTGAAGAATCATTCGTGAAATTCATCAGGCGATACCACTCGCACATTTGGCGAGCGCGTTTGGCGAGCGCGCCCGGCACGAAATCCGCTCCGCTGAGTTTCTGCGCCATCTCCTGTGCGGCTTCAAAAATCTTGGCGGTAATCTGGTCGAGTCCTTCCTTGATCGGCGAAATCGCATCCTGAGCCGCATCGCGGGCGGCTTCGATTTTCATTTGGCGAATCCGTTCTTTGACTTCCCTTTCGCGCTGCTGTTCCAGTTCAAAATCGTTAATTTTTAACTGCTCGATTCGCGTTTTAGTATTGAGTTCCAAACGAACCGAGTGATGCTCGGCTTCGATTTTCGCAGTTTCGAGATTCAAGGTTTTTGCCTTTTGCTGTTCTGCCAACATCTCCGAACCTAATACAATCACTTTTGGTTTCATCGAAATCGTCAATCCGTCCCGAATCATTTCTCGCGTCGGAATCATCCCGATAGCATACGAGACGACATTGGCGACAAATTCTTCCTTGTTGACCGGAATTTCCAGCGTCGCATCGAGCCGTTTGGCGGAGTCTTCGGCTAAATCGGCAAAACTTTTTCTCAAAGTGAGCAGAATTTCATCGTAATTTGCCAAAACTTCCGCCTTTGCTGCCGCCAGAGTTTCCAAAGCGCGTTTATATTCTTGCTCGAAGTTCTCAAAAGCATTCCA
>DAITPE010000340.1:0-6540 GCA_036833775.1 Pyrinomonadaceae bacterium
TTTGGAAGAAGGAACATTTCGGCGCGTCGGCGGTTTGAAAGATTTGCCGTTAGACGTGCGCGTGATCGCGGCATCAAATCGTGACTTAAAATCCGAAAGCGAAGCCGGACGTTTCAGGCTCGATCTTTATTACCGTTTGTCGGTGATCCAACTCGACATTCCGCCGCTTCGTGAACGCGGCAACGACGTAATTGTTCTTGCCGAACATTTTATCAAAACGCTCGGGAAAGAAGGAAGCGGAAAAAAACGTAGAAAACTGTCGCCGGAGGTCGAAAAAGCGTTTCGACAATACGGTTGGAAAGGCAACGTCCGCGAATTGAGAAACGCCATCGAACGCGTTTTGATTCTCGAAGACGGCAATGAAATTTCGATGAATTTTATTCCGAAAGACCTTCAACCAACGAAAAATTTTTATCCTTTGATTAACTTTAAAGAACAAGATTTCAGCCGTTATATTTCGATTCCGCCCGAAGGTTTGCCGCTCGATGCGGTCGAAAGCATTTTGATAAATCAAGCTTTGAAAAGAACCGGCGGAAATATCACACGCGCGGGCGAACTTTTGGGAATCACTCGCGACCGGGTTCGTTATTACCTGAAAAAACGTAAAAAAAATGCCAATAATTAATGCGTGAAGAAGATGAAAATTATATAAATAACTGCGCGATCCAGCTTTTGGAACAAACTTACGACGCAATTTTCGTTTGGAATATCGACGACGGAATCGTTTCTTGGAATAAAAACGCCGAAACTCTTTACGGCTACAAAGCGGAAGAAGTTTACGGCAGAGAATCGCAGGAATTTTTGAAAACGATTCATCCGCACGCGAAAAACGATTCAATTTACGAACTCAAACATCGCGGTTACTGGGAAGGCGAATTGATCCACACGACCAAATCCGGCGCGGAAGTGATCGTCGAAAGCCGACAACATATTATCCGAAGAAACGGCGACCACATCGTCGTTTTGGAAACTTCGCGCGACGTGACCGAACGCCGGCAGATGGAAGCGAAAATTTCACGCGCCGCACAGCTTTCACTCGTCGGCGAGCTTGCCGCCGGACTCGCGCACGAAATCAAAAATCCGCTCGCGGGAATTAAAGGCGTGATCGATATTTTGCTTCAACGCCGAAAAGATAACGACGGCGACGAACGTGAAATTCTCGAAAATGTGCGTTATGAGATCGAAAGAATCGATAAAACCGTCCGCGCTCTGCTTCAACATTCGCGCCCGAAACCGCTCGACGTAAAACCCGCCAGATTAGATGAAACCATTCAACGCGCCGTTCAGTTTGCCTCGCATCAGACAAGTATTCGTCATTCGAACGGCGGAAAAACCGAAATCGAACTTCTGCTTCCCGAAAATGCTTTTATCGTGCCGCACGATCCTGCGGGAATCGAAGATGTCATTTTGAATTTAGTTTTGAATGCACGCGACGCGATCGGTGATAAAAACGATGGAAAGATCATCGTAAAATTGACCGAACCGCACGAAAACGGCTTTTATCTGAACAAAGCTGTCATCGAAATTTCCGACAACGGCTGCGGAATCGCATCCGAAAAACTCGAACGTATTTTCGCGCCTTTTCAAACGACAAAGCCCGACGGAACGGGTTTGGGTTTGGCTGCCGTAAAAAGAATCGTCCGCGCACACGGCGGAGAATGCGAAGTTAATTCAGAGTTTGGAAAAGGAACGACTTTCAAAATAAGCTTGCCCATTTGAATATTCAGCCGATTAAAAATGATTTTAAACTTATTTTTGTAAATCGCCGAATCGATTTTTGTTAAATGATTGAAAATCTTGCAGATTGCTTTCATTTTTTCACTTCTCTATTTTCATTCCAAAGCTTAATTCAGTAAAATTAAACGAATCTTTACAAAGTATTTAGAGCTTTTGTGAGATTTTCCGAGACGTGAAATAATATTGCGGAAACTCAGAGATTTATCCCGAACACAGCCACGAATGTGTTTTTTTTGTTGCTGTGGAAAAGAATATGAAAACTGACAAAACGGTAAAAAAGAGTCGTTTTAAAGATTGGTTTTACGAAGGGGTTCGAGAAATTGAAGGACCATACGAAAAAGAACACAGACACCAGCAGCATCCTTGGTGGAAAGTAATGTGTCTGACGGGCGTCGATTATTTTTCGACGCTCGGTTATCAACCCGGAATCGCATTTTTGGCAGCCAGTGCATTATCGCCGGTTGCCACTTTGATTTTGGTGCTGCTGACGCTTTTCGGCGCGTTGCCGATTTACAGTTACGTTGCAAAAGAAAGTCCGCACGGCGAAGGCTCGATCGCAATGCTCGAAAATTTGTTGTCGCGCTGGCGCGGAAAACTTTTCGTGCTCGTGCTTTTAGGCTTTGTAGCGACGGATTTCGTTATCACGATCACGCTTTCGGCGGCTGACGCGACGGCACACGTTTTAGAAAACCCGTTCGTTCAGGGACGGCTTCATTTCCTTGAACATCCGGTTTTACTGACGCTCGCTTTAGTTTCCGTTTTAGGAGTGGTTTTCCTGAAAGGTTTTAAAGAAGCGATCGGCATTGCTGTTGTTTTGGTGGCAATTTATTTGCTGATGAATGTTGTCGTCATTTTCGTCGGATTGTTTGAAGTTTTCACGCATCCTGAACTTTTAAGTAATTGGAAAACCGCGCTTTTTACTTATCGAGGCTCAAACGGAAATGTCTTTTTATTGATCGGTTTTGCGCTTCTCGTTTTCCCGAAACTTGCACTCGGTCTTTCAGGGTTTGAAACGGGTGTTGCGGTAATGCCGCTCGTAAAAAGTCCGAACCGCATCGGAAATACGCGCAAACTGCTCGCAACGGCGGCATTGATAATGAGTTTTATGCTCATTGCGAGTAGTTTTGTAACGAGTGTTTTGATTCCGCAACGCGAATTTTGTCCCGCGATTTCGTGCGATGATGCCGAACGTCAACACGAAGTTCCGTCGTTTTGTGCCTGCGGAATGGAAAAAGGCAAAGCGAACGGACGCGCTTTGGCATATATCGCACACGATAAATTCGGCGAGATTTTCAGCCCGACGGTCGGCAATGTTTTCGGAACGCTTTACGATATTTCGACGATTTTGATTCTTTGGTTTGCAGGCGCATCGGCGATGGCTGGATTGCTCAACATCGTGCCGCGTTATCTGCCGCGTTACGGAATGGCGCCGGAATGGGCGCGCGCAACGCGACCGCTGACGATGGTTTTCACGGTTATTTGTTTTGCCGTGACGATCTGGTTTCAAGCCGACGTTGACGCACAGGGCGGCGCGTATGCGACAGGTGTTTTGGTGCTGATGAGTTCGGCGGCGGTTGCCGTGACGCTTTCGGCTTCGAGGCAGAAAAACAATTGGAAATGGGGTTTCGGCGCAATCGCCGTCGTTTTTATTTACACGACGATCACGAACATTATCGAACGTCCCGACGGCATCAAGATCGCTTCGTTTTTCATCTTTGCGATCATCGCGGCTTCGTTTATTTCACGCGCATTGCGTTCGACGGAAATTCGTATCGACAATATCGAATTCGATGAAAAGGCGCGAGAAATTCTCGACGATCTGAACGAAGGCGATATAAGAATCGTGACGAATCGGCGCGAACAAGGCGACGTTGCCGAATATCGTTTCAAAGAACACGAGAAACGCATCGATAATCATATTCCGTCGAGCGATCCGATCGTTTTCTACGAGATCGAAACGGGCGATGCTTCGGAATTCAAAGGAAAACTCAAAATTCGCGGTTACGACATCGAAGGTTACAGAGTTTTGCGAACGCAGGCTCCGGCAGTTCCGAATGCGATCGCTGCTTTGCTGATGCATTTGCGTGATACGACAGGCAAGATTCCGCACGTTTATTTCGGTTGGAGCGAAGGAAATCCGATCATGTATTTGATTCGTTACGTGCTTTTCGGCGAAGGCGACACTGCACCTGTAACGCGTGAGATTCTTCGGCAGGCTGAACCTGATCCCGAAATTCGTCCGAGCGTTCACGTCGGCGGTTAATGCGTTGTTTTTGATGGCTTTGCAATTGATTGTGTAAATAAAAACAATGCCAAAGTAGAAGCTGACAACATCAAAGTAGAACGCGACAACGGCAAAGTAGAATGTAACGACGGCAAAGTAGAAGCGAACATTGCCAAAGTAGAATGTAACAACGGCAATGTAGTTCGTGACGTGGCGAAAGTAGAATCTAGCGTTTCAAAAGTAATTATCTGCAAGGTGAAAGTAATTCTTAACATTCACTTTGCAGATAATTTGCTTTAAAAAGTTTTTATGGATTCGGGTTGTTATCAGTTAAAGATTCGAATAAACGAAGACGTTTCGATTGAGATCGGTGCGCTCGGTGTTTGCGAATTTGAGCAGGGAAATTACGTTTATACGGGCAGTGCGATGCGGAATCTTTCCAAACGAATCGCGCGGCACAAACGCAAAGATAAACAACTTCATTGGCATATCGATTATCTTCTCGCGCATCCTTCCGTCGAACTAAACGACGTTGTTTCTTATATTTCCGACCAAAAAGAAGAATGTTTTTATAATCGAAAACTACTCGAAAGCGGTGCAAAAGCGGTAGTTGCAAAATTCGGTTCGTCGGATTGTAAAACTTGTCCGGCGCATCTTTTGAAAATTGAATAAATAGATTATGTGAATCAAGAGTAGAAAACAGAAGGCAGATTTTCGAGTTTTTCTTTGCGAACTTTGCGCCTTTGCGTGCAATACAATGAGCGAAACTTACTTGTTTGAGTTAAAACAGAATTTTTCACGCAAAGGCGCAAAGTTCGCAAAGTTTTATTTCTACCCTTGATTCACATAGATTTGGGATTTTGGATTTTGGATTTAGAAAGAATCCAAAATTTGGAATCGTCAAACACGCTCCTTTACAGTCGCGTTTCCGCCTGTTTGCTTTCGATTGAAAAAAGAACTGCCGCAATAAATTACGGCAGTTTTCACGAATAATTAATTCGTTGAGGGGGAAAATCAATGGATTTTTTGTCGGATGCTGAGCAAATTTTCCTTCAAAACGTATTCGCACGCGCCTGCTTTTTCGGCTTCTTCGCGCATTCTTTGGGTTGAATATTTCGTTAAGATCAACACTTTTGCTTCCGGGTGCGCCTGCATAATTTCTTTGGTTGCCGTAAATCCGTCTTTTTCGTGCATCTCGACATCCATCAAAATCCATTCGGGGCAATGCGCTTCGTAGGCGGCGAGAGCCTTTGCGCCGTCGTCGCATTCGTGAATGTTGACCGCCAAATCTTCGACGACGCTTTTGATCAGTCGCCGCATCGACGCGTTATCTTCCACGATCAGCAGATTTTTGAGCAAAGGCTTCGACATTTTATTACTCGATCTCGATCCAAAGCTTGTATTTCAAAGGTTTATCGCTCGGATTATTGATATAGATCGCCCAATCGCCCGAAGCATTGAGCGTTTCTTCGACTTCTTCGCCCAAAGCAACTGACTGTTTGTTGAAATCGACTTCGAGCTGTTCGGTCGTTTCGGTTACTTTGAAACGCAAAACCTGATCTTTCTTCGCGTTGAAAAGAAACATTTTACTGCCTTCCGCCGGAATTATTTTCTCGATCGTCGTCGCGGTTTCGCCCTTCGGAAATTGGATTTGTTCCTCGGTTTTCGTATCGACACCTTCGGTCTTTTTCGACGTTTCGGCTTCGGGTTTCTTGGTCGCTTCAGGCTTCGTTTCAGCCGCCGGAGTTGCCGAAGGCTTTGCCGCGTTTGCGTTCGTATTCGCCGTGTTTGCAGTATTTGCCGCGTTCGGCGTGGTTCCGATATTGAACGAACAAGCCGTAAATCCGGCAGCCGTCAAAGTTAAAATTAAGCTTAAATATTTGGTTTTCATCATTTTTAATTGTAAATTGGAGCGCAGGCATCTTTGCCTGCTATGAGCATTCGCGCAAATGCAAGAATGCTCATACACCTTTAATTACTCTAAAGTTTGAATCGCTAAACATCGCCGTTCTTCGTAAAACCTCGAACGGCTGGCAGGCAGAGATGCCTGCGCTCCGACTTATATAATATTTCAATCAACCCGTCATTGCTTTTCAGCTAATGTAAATACTATATTTCCTAGCCGCCGACGGTAAATGTAAAGCTGACTTCCGTTTCGTCCGCCGCTTCGCCGTCAACAAGTTTTGAAAGTGTTCCTTTTAAGACGACTTCGTTTGAATTAGGAATTTTTGCGCCGAAATTCATTCTGACAAACGCACCGTTGAAAACATAGCTGACGCCTTTGACGCTTTTGGTCGAAAACGACAAATCTTTGCCGTCGATCATAATGTCGATCAGTTCGAAATCCTTCGCCGAACTTTTTTTCGGACGGATAAAACCATTAAGCGGCGCGGGTTTTCCGCTGTCGTCGATCGCGCCTAAAAACAAATGATCGATCTCCGCAAAAGTTCGCGGCAATGCGCCTTTTGCAAAATATGCGCCCGTCAATTCTTCATAAGGCGAAGCATTTGAAGTTTGTCCGCCGCCGTTTTCGGGGTTATTGATGTCTAAATAAAGCGTGATCGTGATCTTTTTCTTGG
>DAITPE010000341.1:0-6531 GCA_036833775.1 Pyrinomonadaceae bacterium
GTTGTTGTTTCTCCGAACTGCATCTTTGCATCTGTGGTCTGCACGTTAATTATCGGGAAAAGTTCGGTTGCAGTTTATAAAAGAAAAAGGATAACCGACGTTTGCAGAAAAAAGTCTGCGGTCGGTTATCCGTTATCCGTTATCCGTTATCCGTTTTTACCCGTTCGTTTGGTGAAATTCGGATTCGCTGTCGGTGCGTTCGCGTCTGGCGACTCCGGTGTCGTAAGCCGCTTGCTCGACTTCTTTGGCGACGGCTTCACCGACGCGGCGGTCGAAGACGGAAGGAATGATGTAATCGGCGTAAAGCTCGGCATCGGTAATAATGGCGGCGATCGCGTGGGCGGCGGCGATCTTCATCTGCTCGTTGATGCGCGATGCGCGGCAGTTGAGCGCGCCGCGAAAGATGCCGGGGAAACATAAGACGTTGTTGATCTGGTTCGGATAATCGCTTCTGCCCGTTGCCATTACCGCGACGTGACCTTCGGCTTCTTCGGGCATAATTTCGGGCGTGGGATTTGCCATCGCAAAGACGATCGGGTCTTTCGCCATATTCTTAACGTCGTTCACGTCGATCACGCCGGGAACCGAAAGTCCGAAAAACACGTCCGCGCCCTTGATAATGTCCTTGATCGTGCCGCGTTCCTTGTTCGGATTCGTGTGCTGGGCAAACCAATCCTTGACCCAGTTCATATTTTCAGTGCGACCTTCGTATAACGCGCCGGTCGTGTCGCATCCGACGAGATTTTTCACGCCCGCCGCCATGACGATCTTACTGCAAGCGATTCCGGCGGCACCGATGCCGTTGACGACGACCTTGATCTCGTCCATTTTCTTGCCGACGATCTTTAAAGCATTAATTAACGCCGCGAGCACGACGACCGCCGTTCCGTGCTGGTCATCGTGAAAGACGGGAATGTCGAGTTCGTTCTTGAGTCTTTCTTCAATTTCAAAGCATCTCGGCGCGGAAATGTCTTCGAGGTTGATGCCGCCGAAGGCAACCGCGATATTTTTAACGGTTTCGACGATCTCGTGCGGGTCTTTCGTGTTCAAACAAATAGGAAAAGCATCCACGCCGCCGAATTCCTTGAACAACTGACATTTTCCTTCCATCACGGGCATCGCGGCGGCAGGTCCAATGTCGCCGAGACCGAGCACAGCCGTGCCGTCGGAAACTACCGCGACGGTGTTCTTCTTGATGGTCAAGTTGTAGGCTTTCTCGGGGTTTTTGGCGATCGCCTGACAGACGCGGGCAACGCCCGGAGTGTAAGCCATCGAAAGATCGCTGCGGGTTTTCAAAGGCATTTTCGAGACGGTTTCGATCTTGCCGCCGATATGCATCAAAAATGTGCGGTCGCTGACGCTGATAAGTTCAACGCCGTCGATCGCACGAACGGAATCGACGATCTCGTCGTCATGACTCTCGGACGCGGCGTTGACGGTTATGTCGCGGATCAGAAAATCCTTGCCGACGCTTGCAATATCGACGGCTTCGATGTCGCCGCCGGCGCGACCGATCGCGGTCGTGATCTCGCCGAGCTTGCCCGGACGATTATGAATCTTGATGCGCAGAGTTACGCTGTAACTCGCATTAGGTGTTTGATTAGTAGCCACTGTAATAATTCCTGTGTTTATAAATGTAACTTTGCAGCCGCGAAACGCTTCTTGGCAGAGTGCAGAAACAAACGTGCGGCTCACGTCTGCAATGCAGATTTCTGCAACCGCAGAGCAAATTATTAAATTACTCCTTTAGCCGAAGGGACGCAAGACACCGCGATAGATGCCGCGCACTATAACCTTATCGGCAGAAACGCGATGCGCCGTGAATTCGTCGTTGGAAGGACGAAGCTCGATGTCCGCACCGTTGCGGTAAAAGCGTTTGATGACGATATTTTTGCCGCTCATCTCAGCCGCCACGATGTCGCCGTCACGTGCAAACGAA
This sequence comes from Pyrinomonadaceae bacterium, assembly GCA_036833775.1. GTDB lineage: Bacteria > Acidobacteriota > Blastocatellia > Pyrinomonadales > Pyrinomonadaceae > JAJQRF01. Next base: position 1,940 of record DAITPE010000341.1, read on the forward strand.
CGCTTTTCGATAATTGCGATGTCGCCGTCAAAGATCAGATCGTGACTCATCGAATCGTTGAAAACCATCATCGCCGCAAGGTTTTCGGGATGATAATAACCGATCAAAAAGCGCGGCACGATCAGCGGAACGCGCTGCCATTCTTCGGGTTCGTCAGGAAAAATCGCACCGTCGAGCCATTCGATCTCGCAGACGGCATCCGAAAGCACTTGATTGTTGGTCAGGTCGAGAATAAAACTGCCGTTTTCCTTGCGCCGCGAAAGCAAACCCAGATTTTCCAAAGCCGCAATATGTTTCGCAACACCGGCTTTCGAACGAACGCCGAGATGCCACGCAATTTGTTGGTAAGAAGGCTCGTAGCCGTGTTTGTCGATATATTGCTTGATATAATCGTAAACTTGTTTCTGCCGCTTGGTGCGCGTTTGCATAAAAATGAATTTTATTTCACCGCCGACGCGAAATCAAAAGCCGTCTGAAACATTGCATCTCATAGCTGAAACATTGCGTCTAACAGTTGCAGGAACGAAATTGACGAAAATGATTTAAAGATTGCCCGCGAAAAAGCGCGAAAAGACACGAAAAAAAGAGAATATATAAATGTTCTTTTTTCATTTCGCGCTTTTTCGCGTCTTTTCGTGGGCAAAACTGTTTTATATTAACGTGTTTCGGTTTCGTTTATTGTAGAGTTTTCAAATATTGATTTGCTATAATGGCAACTTCGGAGGTTTTTCCCTATTAGTAACATTCACGGCTTTGTCCAAGGCTTAAAACATAATCAGCTTCGCCGCATCGAACGTCTAACCACGCGGCGCGTTGCTCCTGAACAAATAATTTCGCCCGAACTCGCCCGTCAAATGTCCGAAATTTCATTTGAAACAGGCAGACAGATCGGCGTGCTTTTGAATCGCAAAGGTCAGGTCGAATACGTAATGGTCGGCACGGCAAAGGGAATCGAAATGCCCGATTTCGGTCGTTCGCGTGCATCGCAAGACCGCTTTCGCGGACTTCGTTGTGTTCATACGCAATTATTAAAAGAGAAACTGACGCAGGACGATCTGACCGACTTGGCTTTGCTGCGGCTCGATTTGATGTCGGTCATTCAGGTCAATGAAAAAACGGGTTTGCCCGATCTCGTTTATTCCGCGCATCTTTTGCCGACGACGGCGCAAAAACTCGAAACCGAAGCGCAAACTTTGCCTTACGAGTTTCTCGAACCGAATATTCCATCGCAGCTCGACACGGATTTTATCGGATTGATAAATTCGCTCGAAACCGAAATGGCGCGAATCCGCCAAACTGCGCGAAATCGTCAAACCAACCGCGACCGAGTGATTTTGGTGAACGTCACGACGGGCTATTTGTCCGAAGCCGAAGAATCGCTCGCCGAACTCGAAGAATTGACGCTTTCCGCCGATGCGGTCGTGCTGGATAAAATTATCCAACGCCGTCCGAAGATCGATCCGAAAACCGTTCTCGGTCGCGGAAAATTGGAAGAATTACTGATTCGCTCGATGCGGCTCGGCGCGGACTTGATCGTTTTCGATACCGAACTTTCGCCGTCGCAGGTTCGCGCGATTTCCGAGGTTACGGATTTAAAAGTCATCGACCGACCGCAGTTGATTCTCGACATCTTCGCCCAGCGCGCACAATCGCGTGAAGGGAAATTGCAAGTCGAACTCGCGCAGTTGAAATATCTTCTGCCGCGTTTGATGCAGGGACAAAATTCCGCATTTTCGCGTCTTGCGGGCGGAATCGGCGGACGCGGACCGGGCGAAACGAAACTCGAAACCGATCGTCGCCGTGTGCGTGACAAGATTTCGCAATTGGAAAAACAAGTCGATAATCTTTCGCGTCAGCGACAAGAAAGAAGAAAGCACCGCGTTCAGAAAAATGTTCCGATTATTTCGCTCGTCGGTTATACAAACGCCGGAAAATCGACGCTTTTGAATACTTTGACCCAGAGCGAAGTTTACGCGGAAAAGAAAATGTTTGCGACGCTCGACCCGACTTCGCGCCGTCTGCGTCTGCCGATCGAACAGGAAGTGATTATCAACGACACGGTCGGATTTATCCGCGATCTGCCCGAAGCTTTGGTCGCCGCGTTTCGTGCGACACTCGAAGAAATTTCGGATTCGGATTTGCTTGTTCACGTCGTCGATTCGTCCAATCCTCGTGCGGTTCAGCAGATCGAATCGGTCGAAAAGATTTTGCTGGAATTGAAATTAAATGAGATTCCGCAAATTATCGTGCTGAACAAAGCCGATCTGCTCGATGAAAATTCGCTCGAAGCTTTGAAAAGGCAGATTTCGTTTGACAAAAACTACGAAGTAGTGCAAATTTCAGCTATTCAACCGCCGACGTTAAAGCCTTTAGTCGAAAAAATCGGAGCAATGATCGAATTTCCGCAGTCGAAATTCGAGTATGAAAGTTTTGATTCGGAAACAGACGAATCGGAAGAACTGAGCAAATTTGCTCAAAGTTAAATTGATGAGTAAACGAGTCGAAGATTTGGCTTCACCGCTGAATAAATGGCGCAAAACGCTGAAACAAAAAATTTCGCGGCAGGTCGAAAAATTTACCGACAAGCAGAAATTTTGGTTCGGCTTCGCGGTTTTGTGCATTTTTACGACGTTTCTCATCAATAATCCGCTCTGGCGAAATTCAAACGAATCGATTTATAAAGAAGGCGACATCGCCCGCGAAAGCATCATTTCTCCGGCTGATATTTATGCGGTTGACGAAGCCGAAACCGAAAGAATCAGAAAAGTTGCACAGGAAACCGTCAAACCGATTTTTCGTTTTGAATCGAACAAAGCCGAGCAAGCCGTTCAGCGTTTTCTTTCATCATTTGAAAAGCTTCAACGCCACGCAGACGAAAACGGAACAAACACGAATTCAAAACAATCAAACGCCGACGCGAAAAACGAAACGCATTGGACAGGCGCAGGCGGCGCGGAAGTCGGGAAAATCTTGGCTTCGAGAAATTTCAGCCGCAACGAGATCGAAGCCGTGCGAACCGGTTTGCGCGAAAGTTCGGAAGGCTATATTTACGACGATGTTGAAAGCGAACATTTTCAAAACGAAGTCGCCGTTTTCGACCGTTCGCGTCCGAATCAGCAATCGACCGTTTCGATGCCGCAGACAAATTGGATAAAACTTTCCGATGCGCGAAACAATCTGAAAAAACGGCTTTTGGAAATAAAAAGTTTTTCGCCGAAAGAAGTCGAAGCATTTTATAAAGCGACTGAAACACTAGTCGAACCATCCGTTTTTTACGACAGCGTGGCGACGCAGAATGCGCAAAAGGCAACTTCCGACAGCGTTCAGCCGATCACCGTTTCGCTTAAACGCGGGCAAACGATCATTCGTGAAGGCGATACGGTCACGTCCGAAGATTTGTCGCAAATCGCCGCGATTCAGACTTACAGCCAATCGAGTCGTCGCGTGAATCGCTTTTTCGGACTTCTGGCACTGATTTCCGCGCTTTTTTGGGTTGCGTGGAAATTCATACAGCATCGCGGCATCGTTCCGCGTCTGGCGCTTTCGGAAGAAAAAACCTTCGCGCTTTTCGGCTTTGTCGTTTTCGTGCAAACAGCTTTGATGGCGGTTTTCTTTAGGATTGCCGAATTTACGGCAATTCAGAATGTCAAAGCTCCGCTCAACGATCCGTCGCTTTGGAGTTACGCGATTCCGTTTGCGTTCGGTGCGCTTTTGATGACGTTGCTTGCCGATCGTCGGACGGCGATTTTTACGGGACTTTTCAACGCTTTGATCGCCGGATTGATCGCGCCGCGCGGATTAGAATTTGCGATTTATGCAACGCTTGCTTCGAGCATTGCGGTTTACGGAATCGGGCGTTACCGAAGCCGTCAAACTGTCACGGTCGCAGGCGTTTTAGTCGGAATTTCCAGCGCGGTTACGGCAATTGCTTTGATCGCTTACACACAGCAGCCGTTCATTTTGAACACGATTATGCTCGCGATCGCTTGCGGTTTGGGAAGCGGAATTGCGACCGCCGCCGTGACCGCCGTGTTTCTGCCAATCTGTGAAAATACTTTCGGAATATTGACCGACGTTAAACTTCTAGAACTTTCAAACGCCGATCTGCCGATTCTCGGACAACTCGCGCTTCGTGCGCCGGGAACGAATCAACACAGCCACGCCGTCGGGCAATTAGCAGAAGAAGCCTGCCGCGTCGTCGGCGGAAACGGTTTGCTTTCGCGTATCGGTGCGCTTTATCACGACATCGGCAAAACCGCCGCGCCCGAACATTTCGTCGAAAATCAAACGGGCAAAAATCCGCACGACCGTCTGCGTCCGGCGCAGAGCGCGAAAATTATCGTCAGCCACGTCACATACGGTATTAAACTCGGCAAGGAAATGGGGTTGCCGCAGCGCATTATTGATTTTATTCCGCAGCATCACGGCACGCGAACGCTTCATTATTTTCTGAAAAAAGCGCAAGCCGAAGCACGAGATGACGTGGAAATCGACGAAAACGATTTTCGTTATCCGGGACCGAAACCGCAGTTTCGTGAAGCCGCGATTATGATGATCGCCGATTCTTGCGAAGCCGCCGCGCGGTCGCTCGA
>DAITPE010000342.1:0-6516 GCA_036833775.1 Pyrinomonadaceae bacterium
GTCAGCCGTTCAATTTTCTCGTTTTCTACTTTCATTGCGGTAAGTTTTTTGCGAAGTTCAATCATCCCGACCATTTTTTCGCGCGTCGGTGTCTTTGCAAACTCCCTTAATGAAATATTGATTGATTCCGACGACATAGAATAACCGGAATAACGGTCATAATATCCGTCATTGTAATCGTAACGATGTCCGACAGGTTTGAAATACTGACAGGCGATTTCAACCAGTTCGACTAACCGCTCCGAATAATAACCGTTTTCACTGATACCTGCCGCATCGCATTCGGTTTCCGTATAAATAATCAGGTAGTCGTCAGAATTGGAGATTAGCTTTTCCGTCAAAACGCATAGCTCCAAGAATTCTTCAAACTCGCCTTCATCCCCGTATTCACAGCCAACTGCTTCGCCCCATTCGCTTTCGTCATCTAACGAACGGAAGAACGGGTCTTCCAAAGTTTGGTTGATTTCTTCCCAAAAAAACTCTTCAAGTTTTTCGGCGATAATTTCATCAGCGATTTCTCTGTTTTCCGAAGGTTCAATGATACCCGCATCAGATTGTTGTTTAATTTCGGAATTGACTGCTTCCCCAATCTCAAGCGCGAGTTTTTCGACTTCGATTTCGTGCGTAAATTCTTCATCGGAGAAAGAGTCAGGACAGAAAATTATTCCGTTCCCGTTGCTTTTTATCTCGAAGTTGTAGGTGTTATCGCAACTTGAAAATCTGCCTTTGAGAGTAATTACATCTGACTTTTTGGGGATGACTTCAGCTTCGATAAATTGATTTATCTGTTCGCCGGTAATTACGTCTAAGTCAAACATTTTAATAAGTTTTCGGTTTTATTCATTATCAAACTCAAGCAACGGCTTTGCCATATAAAACTCCCGATTTTTTCCAAATTCCGAATTCATATTCTGACATCGCCCGCGTTCCGTCTTTTTCGTAAAGGTCTTCAAGTTTACTTAAATCCCTATTTATAGTTTCGTCTTGATAATGATAATCAATTTCGGCATAGCCTGATTTTTCTAATTCATCGCTGATTTCTTTAACTTTTTCAGACAAAAAACTTTCAAAATCTTCGCGCCAAACCGGAAGCGCAATTTTCAGACGGGCGGGCAAATCTTCGTCGTCCGTTTCGTTTTCAAAATCAACTTCAACCGTCATCGAGTTGCAGTGATGATACCGATTGTTCGCACCCGTGATCTCAATGGAAATTTCATCGCCTGCCTTTTCCAGTCTCTCAATCAATTTTCCGGCTTTCGGATCTTTAGCTTTGAAGTCATCCGTAAAAACGCGACCGTAAAACGCTACACCGTCGCCCTGACAATAACCCAAACTCCAATAGGCTTTGACGGCTTCAAATCCTTTTTCCGCTAATTGATACTGAAAATCTTCGGTTAAGAATGAAGCTTCATCGTCGTCGAAACGTCTTCCGCTGTTTCTTTCATTTTCAATCGCATAGTTCTTTGCTTCATCGCTTAATTCATCAAAAAACCGCAAACCTTTGGGTCGTTTCGGGGCAAGGTTATGTTTTTGGCGAAGTTCGGAAAGTTTCATCTCGAACAAACTATTTTAGCTTGATTTGTTCGCCCCATTTCGCGTTTCCGGCGATTCCGTGAGTTGCCCAAATCACAGGGAAATCCGGTTCATCGCCCGTTTCGCCAAATAAATCCGTTAAATAAATTAGCGCATCGGGCGTAAATTCGGCAGCGGCTTTAATCAACGGGCGAAAATCCGTTCCGCCTCCGCCCGTATAATTGAGGCTTTTGAATTTTTTTTCCGCCTCTCTCCATTCAATTTCGGTAATTTGGTGAACCTCCGCATCGCCAATCAGTAAGACCAGATTTCGCTGGTTTAATTCACAAAGCGCGGCGATTTCCGCCAAAAACCTGATCAAAAGCCCATTATCAATCGAACCACTCGTGTCGAGTGCGACTGCCAAATGGCTTCCGCGCTTTTTCATTTCATCGGGCGAAAATGGCAAACTTACTCCGGCGTGTTTTTGGTAATCTCTTTCCAACGAAAGCCAACGCCGCGACGGGCGCGAATAGTTTTTGATGGTTTGTTCCTGAAACGCGGTTTGCACCAGTGAAAGAAGAATTTGTTCCCAAGGCGTTTCCGTCTGGGGAATTTCTCCAGCAAGTCTTTGATAAAGTTCCGGCATCGCGCTGCGAAGCATTGCCATTCGTTGCTGCCAATCACGATTATTTTCCGCTTTGTTAGTTGAAACTACTTCAACCAAGCCGTGTTTCTCGCCACTTTCCGTCTTGCCTTTATTCAAAATTACACCGACTTGTTTTACTCGGCATAAATCGCCGCCAAGCAAATCTTTTTCATATTCGGCAATCAAAATTTGCAAAAAACTGATGTAATTTTGCGTTCGCGCCTTCAGAAAGTAATAAAGTTCCTCACACGACCAACGATTTGCCTGAACAAATTCTGCTCTCGTCAAATTAGCTATTTTTCGTGCTTGGGATGAAAAGTTATAAGAATACCGTGCGTAACTATTTGTGCCAGCTTTTATCGGCGAGTTTGCCTCGTCTTCGCTTTTTTCGAGTGCTTGCCAAACTCTTTCCAAAGTCCACGCGCCTGCCGGCGTTTTGAGTCCGGCTAAGTTTTCGAGTGCCTTATTGATAATCGCATCGGCGGCGATGTTCAAAAGTTGCGGATTGAATGCGGCATCCTGTTTTTCCAAATTTAAAAATCTGTTTGTATGACACAAGGCAATATGCAGAATCTCGTGCAAACAGATGAATCGGCGTTCTTTATCAGAAAATTTTTCATATTCCGCTCCGGCATAAATGGTCTGCCCGTCAGTAAAAGCAATTGCATCTTCATCAGAGTCGGCAAAATTACACCACAAGGCGAGGCTTGCCAGTCCCGGTAAATGTTCAATCGCCGATTCCAAATCAGGGCGCATCCGCCGTGAATCCGTGCGGCTTAATCGTGTTTGCATTTTTTACGATTTGAAAATTAAATCTAGGCGGTTTGAGTCAGTTGCTTTTCCGTCTGTTCAATAAGGGATTTTGTTGCCGCTTCCCGTTTTTCGTTATATCGCCAAAAGGCTTTGGAGTTTTCAACTTTCCAGCCTTCCTTCCAGATTTTATCGAGCAACAAACTTCCCGCCATCGTCTGCAAATCGCGCACCGGCAACAGTGCGAAATTTTCGCCCGTCAGTTCATCAAAACGATTAATGAGTTCAAGAAGTTCTACTGCTGTTTCTTCCGTCGCTCTGGTTACAATAGCGAATGAAAGCGCGTAAATGCCGTTCAAAGTGGCGGGCAAATGGTTTTCGATCTTATACGGGGTTTTGCGTTGAATTTCGAGCAGTTCATCAACCGATTTTATTTGCGCGATTTCTTCCGCCAGCATCATAAATTCAGCCGCCGTCCCGTCACCGATAATTCCGGCAACAGCAATCTGGCGCAAGTTTTTATCGGCTTTTCGCAAAATCTCATACACATCTGAAACCTTTTTCCACGATGCGGGACGCGGGTAAAGCTCGTGTTTTTGCGTCCGTGCCGATTCTTCGCCCGAAAGATGTTGAGGGAAAACTTTCAAAAAGGCGAGAACTTCTGGGATCACGCCAATCTTAATGAAATGTGTTAAAGTGGCTTCCAGTTGCGGCACGATAACAATATGAAGCAAACGGCGATTTGCCGCCGCGCCAAGCCCGCGAGCGTTTGCCATTTCTTCCGGGCGATTGCCTGCCGCGATAATAATCCAATCGTCGGGAATTTTGATTTCGTTTTGGCGACGTTCCTCTAAAATTCCCAAAACTGCACCTTTCGTATCATCCGGCGCGAGCGAAATTTCATCGAAAAACAAAATTACGGGCTTTTTATCAACTGACGGCGCAAGAAACGCAGGCGGATAAAAAACAGTCTGCTTCGTTTCGTGGTCAAGCGCAGGCAATCCACCAATGTCAGTCGGCATTTTTTGGCAAAGCCTGATGTCGCGCAATTCGGCGTTCAATTCATCGGTAAGTTGCCTGACACATTCGGATTTACCAACTCCGGTTGCGCCCCAGAGCATAAAACTGATTTGTAAACTGCGAAGCTGTTTGATTAAATCTTTGGCTTCATCAGGTGTGCAGGAAATTGTATTTATCATATTTAATTTTTGATTTCTTCTTTACTCAAACCACCAATTTTTAAGCGGAAATGAATTTGTTTTTCTTCGCACATCTTGCGGCATTCATCCTGAACCGCCGGATGCCATAATTCACTGATTTCGGTAAACGGCGTGTAATTTTCCCGCGCCCAACGTCTGAAATCGGCTTCCTCTTCTTTGGTTAAAAATCGAAACATTGGTTCTCCAATCGGCAATTTCAATTAATCCGCGCTTATGCTGACCGCTTTTTTTCTGAGTATTTTCCGCGCATCCAACCAGTTTCGGCGGTTCGCGCAATAATTTCCGCCGGAGAATAAATGACTTTCATTCGCTGAAAGATCATCCGCTCAAAAACTTCCCTAGTAGCGATAAGCTGTTTTTTACCCTTTGCGTGGTCGGCGTGTTTTGAATTTTTAGTTAAGGCAACGCCGAGCAGTTTTTCGGCTAAGAAAATGGCGAATGAATTATGCGAAAAGAGTATGGCGGCAGGATGAGTTGAATTTTGCAAAGGCGAGGCGAGAAATGATTTTATAGCACAGCTATCTTCGTCGGAAAGATTAAAGTAACTCAGTAATTCCCTTTCGCCTTTTACTGTATCATTTTCAATCTGCGCTCTTTTTTTCGCTAAAAATTGATTAAAGTCCGCATCTTTTTTCGGCAATAAACCGTCTGCCCAATCTTCTATGCTAACAATGCTCCCAACATCTTCGATTAAATGATCGGTCAAAATTTGACGAATCGAATTCGTCTGTCCGTCGCTGTTGGTTAGCTCCTCGCCAAATAACCGAACCGCCAAATCAATTCCTTCGGCGTGATGTAGTAGAAATCGGTGTTTGAAATGAGCGCAAGATGATTTACTCAAATCCAGAAAATTGTGCAGTTCGATATAATCCGTCCAGACTCCGCCGTATGTTTTGGCACTGATTTGCGCGTGTTGGAGCGGTTTCATATTTTTCCTGTTTTATTCGCCGCTTTTTTTCATTTCGAGAATCAGGGAAAACGGATTTCTTTAATCGCCGCCTTTTGTTTTCCCAAAGGCTTTAGCAGCTAATTCAGCGGGAGAATATTTTTCATAGATTTTCAAACTGCGAGCCGTAAACTCTTCTCTCGAAAATTCTTTGTCTGCCGCTTGACCGCGAATTGCCCGGTGCAGTCTTTCGGTAAATTCAGGCGAGAAAGTCGTTACCCGAATGGCTTCGACAATACCGGTTGAGGCTTCGACGAGAATGATTTTGAGCAAAATTCTCTCAGCCGGACTTTTGCGGTGTTGGGGAATTCGGCGGTCTTCTTCCGCCACATTCCACCACGAAAAAGCCGAATCCGACCACGGCAAAATTTCACCGAAACGATAAAGCAAAAAGATAATTCCGTCTTCGCAATAAAGCCCAAATTCGGCAGATTCCGACCGCACGGCTTCGATTTCTCGCGGATGCAAATTCTTCATTGAAAGAAGCAAGGTATGATCGCCCGCCCGATAATTGTATTCAATCGCTTCGGGCAACTCATCTCTGCCTACATAAAGCGGTTTTCCAAGAGCAACAATTTGCATAAATTTGACACTTACTTGAGTTTTAATCGTCAGAAAATTCAGGTTGGTAAAGAACAGTTTCAGGAAAAATGCGGCAATAAGCGGTGATTTCCTCTATATCATCGTCAGTTTCGAGCGAATCTGTAATCAATGATGAAATCTGCTCGTCAAGTTCGGTTTCTTCATCCGCATCCCAATTTACAGCGACAGCAATAAACATTTCATTATGCGGGCGAAATCCGATTGCCGACACCGAATCGGAATAATAAAGCGCGTCCAAAAAAGAACGTGCTTCAGTTTCAGAACTTCTAATGACTTCGATAAAATGTGCCATCGTTTTCTACAATGTGTTTGAGATTCACAGTATGACAAGATCGAGTTCCATATCAACTCAGTTTGATAAGTTACGATTTGTAATCATCGGAGCAACAAATTACTTCGTGTTCTTTGAGATAGGTGAATTGATATGGAATAAAATAAAAATAAATTTGGTGTTTACATTGACTGCTTGAGGTTAGATATATACCGTTCTCAAGTTTGGGCAGAAACTTCGGTATCTTTTGTATTCTATTTTGGTATTTTTTAATCGCCTCGTTCTGCCGACCAACTCCGAAAATATATTCTGTATCGCCAAACTGATGGTAAGATTCCCATTTTTCTTTCGTATTAAAAAGTAAGCAGTAAATATTGTTCGGGTATTTTTGAATATGCCAACCTAGCAGTCGATCAGAGAGTGAAAAATCATCCTTCAACATAATTACCTAAATTTCAAGTTTATCTATCTTAAATATCAACGATTTCTAACAACATTATTTCAATGGAACCAGAACGTAAGAAAACAGACGTTCTTCGCCTTCAAAACTCAAGAGGCTTTGAGA
>DAITPE010000343.1:0-6467 GCA_036833775.1 Pyrinomonadaceae bacterium
AATGTTTTTGTTTTCTATTGATTTTCATTTTGCAGTCTATTATTTTCTTCAATGTTTTGTATAAAGTTAGCTACTTTTTTTGAAATCAATAATGATAGGTTCGGTTTTTATTGGCGAGAAATAAGATGATTCTCCGGCAACGATTATCGGAATTTGACCTGCACGATTGAATTCATCGGAAAAATTCTCGATCAATTTTGGTTTCAAAAGCGTAAAATCTTCGGTTAAAAAATATGAATATCGAAACCAAGCTTGATTTGTTTTTTTGCACAATTCGTTCCATGTGATTTCTTCCCAACGCTTTTTCTTTTCGTGCGCATCGAATTCCAAAAAAATTCTTTCCTTAAATTTGAGTTTTTCATTCAAACCCAAAGAAAAAACCAGATCGTCGATCGGTTTTTCGTCCAAAATTTTCTCTATTAATTCATTAAAGTCTTTGCTGACAATCGGTTCATGGCTTGAGTGTGATGAGTTAAAAAAATAATTTTCGGCTTTACAATCGGCTTCAGTCAAAGCAAAATTTTTCGAGGTCGATTGCGTCAAATATTTCGGATTAATGATCGTGAGTTTTTCGTTTGAATCATTGATTAATTCCATTTCAGCATTCGCTGTCAATTTCACCGCATTTCTATCTCCATCATGGAAAATATCAAGTGTATTTATAATTCCCGTGATTTTTAGGTTGTGTTCTTTCGGCTTTAAAGTTTTAAGGAAAACGAATCGGAAATCGTTTGCAACCATCTCTGAGAATAACTTGATTTTCTTTATAAAATGCATAACTCAAAATCAGAAATTATTTTTTAATTATTCTCATCATCGATTTCGCTCGAATTCTGAGAATCATCGCCCTTCTTCTTTTTCGCATTTTTTGCACTGAAATAAAAAAACACGCCAACGGCAACGAAAATTGCGATCATTACAAATGTGTTCGACATAATCTTAAGATTTTCTCTCCGCTAAATAATCAGTAAATTGAAGCAAACACCCGCGCGCTGTGGATGGCGAAAAATTGTCGAGTAAGATGTTTTTCGCCTCGGAAACTTTTCGGCTTAATTCCAGATTTGCAGATTCTTTTCCTTCATTTATCGCAAAAGTTTTTTGAAAATCACCGAAAATTTCGCCGTCTTCTTCTAAATCTAAAATGTCGTCCGAAAGTTGGTAAGCGTCGCCAAGAAGTTCGGCAAAACGCGAAAGTTTAATAAGTTCAAAATGTTCCGCGCCCGCCAAGATTGCGCCGACGCGCAAGCTTAAACGCATCAAAGCCGAAGTTTTTAAGTTTCTCACCGATTCAAATTCCGTCGACAAAAGGCTGTCGGAATTTGCGCCTTTTGCAGCCGCGAGATCGACCGATTGACCGCCGATCATTCCCGATGCGCCGATACATTCGACGATTTCGGCGTGTGCGCGAATCGCTCTTTCGGGCAAATGAATGTGATTGACGAAAACCAACCCGTAAGAAGCGTTTAACAGACCGATCGCCACTAAAATTGCCAAACCTTCGGGAAATTTTTCGTGCAAAGAGGTTTTTCCGCGACGTTCGGGCGCATTGTCCATACACGGCAGATCGTCGAAAATCAGCGACGAAGTATGTATAAACTCGCCCGCAACAGCCGCCGGAAGCATCAATTCAGCATTTGCACCGAAAAGCTCCGCGCCAAGCAAAGTCAAAACCGGACGCAGACGCTTTCCGCCCGAAAAAAGCGCGTATTCGACCGCTTCGTTAAACTGCGTTTCGATCTTCGGCGGCGCAAGCGGCAAATATTCGCGCACAGCCTTTTCGATCTGCGGACGTTTTGCTTCAACGTATTGCCACAATTCGGCAAATTTTTCTGTTTTTTCTTCAGTCATTTTCGAGAGTGTTTTCGTAAAATTCTTTCCCCTTGTTCGCTATATCTTCTGAAATAGTCACCCGATACGGATGTTTGGCGACGAAACTCGGAACTTTTTTTACTTTTGCGCCCAGATTTTCAAGTGTTTCGGCGATTTGGTCGTCGCCTAATTCGTCAACGCCGAATTTTTCCGAAGCGCGTTTGAAGGCGCCGCGAAGCCTGTCCAACGCAAGCTCGCGCATCGCCAAAACTTTGCCGCGAGATTGAAAATCGCCGAGCGCAAAAAGTATGATCTCTTCGTTTTTGACAGTGCTTTCGGCGGCTTCTAACAAATTTTGCTGTTCGTTCATTTTTTCCAAACTTCAAACATATTAACACAATCGTTTAAGACATTTGCAATAATTTACCGCACGTTTAATTCCCCTTCAAAGTTATGTTAATCTTTCAGTAATTTCTATGTCGGAACAAAAAAAATATCGGGTGGGCTTGGGCGTTTGCGGCGGTATTGCGGCTTATAAAGCGATCGAAGTTTTGCGCCTTTTGCAAAAACAAAACTGCGAAGTCAGCGTTGCGATGACGAAACACGCGACCGAATTTATACAGCCTTTGACCTTTCGCGCTTTGACGGACAAATATGTTCTCGTTGACGATTATGACGAATTGAATCCCGATCCGATCGCGCATATCAATTTTTCGCAGAATATAGATTTATTTTTGATCGTTCCCGCAACTGCGAATATTTTGGCAAAATTCGCGAACGGAATCGCCGATGATTTTCTTTCTTCAACATATTTGGCTGCAAACGCGCCCGTGATGGTCGCGCCCGCGATGAATGTTTCGATGTGGAATCACGCCGCAACGCAAAGAAATATCGAACGATTAAAAGCGGACGGCGTAAATTTCGTCGAACCGATTTCCGGCGAACTCGCCTGCAAAACCGTCGGAACGGGAAAGCTCGAAGATGTTGAGAATATTGCGAAACAAGCACTTCGAGTCCTGAGTCCTGAGTCTATAGCCCAAAGTCAAAATCCTGCTTCGACTCAAGACTCTGGACTCAAGACTGTGGACTTGAAAGGCGAAAGCCTTTTGATCACCGTCGGCGGAACGCGTGAAGCGATCGATCCGGTGCGGTTTATTTCAAATCATTCGTCTGGCAAAATGGGTTTCGCGGTTGCCGAAGCCGCCCAAAAACGCGGTGCGAAAGTTACTGTCGTTTGCGGTGTGACGAATGTTGAACCGCCTGAAAATGTCGAAGTTATCAAAGCGGTTTCGGCGCAGGAAATGTTTGACGCGGTGATGCAAAAACTTCCCGATTCGACCGTTTTCGTCGGCGCGGCGGCGGTTGCGGATTATCGTCCAAAACAAGTTGCCGAGATAAAAATCAAGAAAACCGTCAACGATATTTTCAATCTCGAACTCGAAAAAACGCCCGATATTCTTGCGAACGTTTCGGCGAATCGTCACGAAAATTTGCTCGTCGTTGGTTTTGCGGCGGAAACGAACGATGTCGTAAATTACGCGAAATCGAAGATGGAAAAGAAAAATCTCGATCTCGTCGTCGCCAACGACATCACGCAAAAAGGCGCAGGTTTCGGCTCTGATACAAATATTGCGACGATCATTTCGCGGAGCAATCAAATCGAATTGCCGTTAATGCCGAAACGTGAATTGGCTGACAAAATCCTTGACGAAGTGTTAAAATTAAGATCGAAAGGTAACAAGTAAAAAGTAAAAATAAATCTTTGCGCTCTTTGCGTCTTTGCGTGACAGAAGCATAGAAAATTATTTCAAATAAACCGAAGTGAATTCTGAATTTTCCGAAATTTTGTCTGATGTAAAAGAGCAAATACTTTATTTGCAGGAACTCGGCGTGGAAAATTTAGCTGTCGAATTGCCTGAAATTAAATTTGCCGATTCGCCGATTCAGCCGCAAAGACAAACGATTTCGCAGGAAAGATTGGAAAGATTCGTGCCTGCCGATCTGCCTTTGCCGAGCGCGATCAAACCGCCGCAAAAAATTGTTTCAAACGAACCGAAACCGTCGCGGCTCGGACTTTTGGAATCGACAAAACTTTCGCGTCTTTCATCTTTGCCGAAACGCGATTCGATTTACACGAATTATCAAAAAACTGAAAAACCGATAAATCAAACGAGAGAAACAGAAATGCCAGCAAAAAATAAAGTTGAAACGCCGACCGAAACGCTTTTCGGCGATATTTCGCAAACATTGCCGATCGCGTCCGAAACAATCGAAGAAATCCGCGCCGACATCGGCAATTGCACACGCTGTCCGCTTCACGAAGGACGCACGAAGATCGTTCACAGCACCGGAAATTTACAAGCCGATTTGATGTTTATCGGCGAAGCTCCGGGCGCGGACGAGGATCAAAAAGGCGAACCTTTTGTTGGTCGTGCGGGACAACTTTTGAACAAGATCATCGAAGCGATCGGAATGAAGCGTGAAGACGTTTTTATCGGCAACATCAACCGTTGCCGTCCGCCGGGAAATCGTGCGCCGACGCTGCCCGAAGCCGAAACTTGCAAACCGTTTCTGTTGCGTGAAATCTCGGTCGTGCGTCCGAAAGTCATCGTCGTTTTGGGAAATACAGCTTGCCAAAATCTTTTGAATACAAAGGTCGGAATCACGAAACTGCGCGGCAATTTCCAAGATTATTACGGCGTAAAAATAATGCCGACATTTCATCCCGCATATCTTTTGCGCGACCCGTCGAAAAAACGCGAAACGTGGGAAGATATGAAAATTGTCCGTGATTATTTGAATAAACTGAAATAAGATTTAGCCCACTAAACACACGAAAATCACGAAAGTAAAACAAATTAATTCTTTTCTTTTTTTCGTTTCTTTCGTGTGTTTAGTGGGCAAAAAGTATTATGCAAAATTCTCTATTCGACGAAAATCTCACGCAATCGACCGAAACGGTTGATGAAATCAATCAGGAATTGCTCGAAAAAGGAAAAGCTTTGTTTCCGAATGAATTTTTTATTTTCGGGACGGGAAAAACGGATGCAGATGTCGTGATCGTCGGCGAATCTCCGGGTGCGCCTGATGCCGAGTCCGAAAAACCTTTCATGGGTCCGGTCGGCGATTTGTTGGTAAAGATTTTGGCTTCGATCGGATTGAAGCGTGACGAAGTTTATTTAACCAACGTCGTCAAATTCATTTCTGCAGGCGATGAACTGACCAACGAAATACTTAATTTCTTTACGCCGTTTCTGCATCGTGAAATGCTGGCGATCAATCCGAAAGTTATTATTTCGCTCGGCAACACGCCGACGAAAGCACTTTTAAACACGAAAAAAGCCATTTCACAAATTCGCGGCGAATTTTATGATTATCACAATATTAAATTGATGCCGACATTTAATCCGGCTTATCTTTTGCGCGATCCGACGAAAAAGCGCGAAGTTTGGGAAGATATGAAAAAAATCCGCGCTTTTTTGGACGAAAACATTTAGAAACAAATTGAACGCGGATCGGGCGAATTCGGCAGATTTTCGCGGATTTATTTATAAATATTTCCGTTAAATCCGCTTGATTCGCCAATCAGCGTTCAAACTTTTGTTTTCTAAATTCTGCCCGTCGCTTTGCGGCGTGTGACCATAAATGTCAGGTCGGCAAGTCCGGCAATAAAAAACAGCGTTCCGAGAGCATTTCCAGCTAAAAAGAAATTGTCGCGGTAAATAATTCCCAACAGAAACGCCGTCAACGAGCCTAAAAACAAAATCGTCGAAATGAATCCGAGTCTTTTCATAAAAACCTCCTTTGAAAAAAACCAATCGAAATTTTACTTGCAACGCCTGCAAGTAGTATTTTCAAACAATAGAAATCCTGTGTTATAGCTAAATTTAACCATAAAACATTGATATTTCCTAACTTTTTTTACGATGAAACCCGAAGTTAAAGAAACCAAAGACATTTACAAAGGCAAAGTTTTCGATATTTTCAAAGCGACGATCCAAGAAGGCGAGCTGGAATACAAACGCGAGATCGTTTATCACAAAGGAAGTTGCGTGATCGTGCCCGTTTTTGCGGATAAAACCGTCGGAATGGTCAGACAATATCGTCACGCGGCGGGAAAATATCTGCTTGAAATTCCCGCCGGAACTTTGAATTTGAACGAAGACCCGAAGCTCGGCGCGGCGCGCGAATTAGAAGAAGAGATCGGCGTAAAAGCCGCAAACATCGAAAAACTGACGGAATTTTACGTTTCGCCCGGTTTTTTGACCGAAAAAATGTTCGTTTATTTGGCGACCGATTTCACTGAAAGCAAACAAAATCTCGATGAAGACGAGATTTTAACGGTCGAAAGACTTTCGTTTCCCGAAATTTTCCGAATGATAAAGGCAAACGAGTTTGAAGATGCGAAAACGATGCTGAGTTTGATCTTAGCCGGCGCGAAATTCGGCTTTTATTTTGAATAAAATGTCTTTTCTTTTATAAAATTCGTCTTTATTTTTACGAAAGATGTCTTTTCTTTGATTGAAAAGGTCTTTATTTCACTTTAAATAAAGACCTTTTCGTTTTGAATAAAGACTATTTCATTTTGAATAAAGACTATTTTAGAAAAAATAAAGACTATTTCACTTTAAATAAAGACCTTTTCATTTCAAATAAAG
>DAITPE010000344.1:0-6462 GCA_036833775.1 Pyrinomonadaceae bacterium
GAAAAAAGAATGATTCATTTGTTTGATTTTTGAACTTCAAACAAAGCCGGAAGCAGATATTTTCCCATCATTTTATCGATTTGACGGTGCATATAAGCTTTGTTGTAAGCCGTTGCGGTTATTACGATCACGAGCGGAAAATCTTTGAAAACGAAGATTTTGTTGCCGCCGTTGCCGCTGCAAAAATAAACTTCGTAATCTTTGCCGTTTGCTTTGTAAATTTTGTTCCACCAAAGATAGCCGTAATTTGAATTTTCTTCGGGCAGAACGAAATGTTTCGTGAAAGATTGTTTTACCCAATCTTCGGAAATGATTTGTCTGCCTTTCCATTTTCCGCCGTTTTTATAAAGCTGTCCGAATTTTGCAAAATCCAACGCCGACATCTGCAAACCGCCCGCCGTATTTACGACTTTTTGCGGCGTGTATTGCCATTTATAATTTTTAATTCCGAGCGGTTTGAATAATTTTTTATCGGCGTAATTTTCCAAACCGTTCGGAACTTTTTTGTTCAGAATATCGCCTAAAACAACAACTCCGGCAGTGAAATAAGCCCATTTTTCGCCGACTTTTCTTTCCGCCATCGGCAGATTCAAAGTCCATTTCACCCAATCGGCTTGCGGATACATATTTTCTTCATTACCGACGGAATTTTCGTCGAAATCGAAACCATCAAAACCCGAACTCATTGTCAATAAACTCTTTAGCGAAACATTCTCCTTTTTGGAATCATAGTTTTGATAATTTTTGAGTTCGTAAAATTCGCCCAAAGTTTGATTCACGTTTTTCAAATAACCTTCCTGCAAAGCGATTCCCGTCAAAGCGGAAGCGAAAGTTTTTCCGACCGAGCGCGTGTTGTGCAAAGTTTTGCGGTTTGCGCCGTTAAAATATTCTTCGAGCAATAATTTACCGTTTTTAGCAACGACGATTCCCGTAACATCTTTAAAGTATTTTTCGGCGATTTTTTGATTCAGCTCACGAATTTTGTTTCGGTCGAAACTGTCTTTCGAGATTTGCCAATCGCTGTTTGGCGCAATCTTTTGAATTTTTATGTTTGATTCATCGATTTTCGGTTTTACGACGCTGATTTCGATTTGTCCTTGCGCGATAATTTCGCCGATTTTGATCGTTTCCGTTTTTAAATAAGGACGAATTTCGATTTTCAAGACGTGTTTTTCTGCGGCAAAAGCGTCTTCGCCGCCGCTTATCATAAATCTGTTCCACAAAAATCTGCCCCACGAATCTTCGTCGGTCGAACTTAAAAGCGGAACGCGAAAAAGCGTCCGAAGCCGTTTATTTTCAGCATTTCCGGCTCCGGCGTTGAGGTTTTCGGAATAAATTAAATTACCGTCAACGTAAAATGAAAATCGATAATTACCGTTTTTATTTAATTCGTCAGCATTTAATTCAGGCGCAAGTTTAAGCAGATAATTTGTCAGCGATTTTGCAAGAAAAACTCTGATATTAAGGTCGGAATTTTCACGTAATTCAAACGATTTCAAAAAATCCGATTCTTTGTAATTTTCGAGCGCAATCGGTTTTTCCATAAAAGTAATTTTACCGATATTAGCCCGATGCAAATCGTTCTTAATGCCGTCATCTTGAATAAAATCAGATGTTTGCCCGAATGCGGAAAAAGTAGAAATAAATAAAAAAAATGACAAAACTAAAAATTTCATTTTGCTATTGTGAAGCAGTCGAAGCCGTAAAAATAGAATGAAACTAACTGTTTGAAACAAATTTGCGGTACTCTTTCGGTGTCAATTTCATAAATTCTTTGAAACATCGAATAAAGTGACTTTGATCTGAGAAACCAGACGCAAATGAAATTTCGGTCAAAGATAAACTATTGTTTTGTAACAGTTTGAGAGATTTTTCAACCTTGATTTTCCGCAAATATTGTCCGAAATTACAGCCGAAAAATTTAGAAAATGTGCGGCAAAGATAGATCGGATGAAGGTTTAATTCCTGTGAAATTTTCTGTAAAGAAATTTCTTCCGAAATGTTTGCGCGAAAGATTTCGTCAATCTTTTTTACCCACAGAGGCTTTTTGGTTTCATCGAATTTTTTCAGCTTTCCCAATTCGCCGAAAATGTTCAGCAAAAGCTCTTCAACTGCCAAAGATGAATGTTTGCCAAATAATTTCGTTTCTTTGTAAATATTGTGGAAAAAAAGTTTAATGCTTGGGTTTGCGACATTTGAATAACTCGGAAAAAAGTTTAAATCCAAATCGAATTCGGCAAACCAATCAGCTTTCATTTCAAGCTGAAATCCGCGTGTGTAGCCTTCGGGTTTGAGGTTGAAATGAGCTTCTTGCCAATTATGAAATAAAAGCGTTCCGGTTGAGCAATGATGAGTGTTTTGTTTGTTTCCTTCGATCAAGTTTCCGCGTACGATAAACGTAAAATACGGATTTTCGTGATAATGCCAATCAACTTTTTCGATCGTATATTCGGTGTCGGTCAGCGTTATTCCGTCAAGCAAAAAAGTTTGATCGGTTTCGCCGAAAAATTGTCCGGTTTGCAGATATTTCACTTTTTTTTGAACGAAATTGTTTTTTTGAAAGTTTAAAGAAAAAACCGAAGTTTTCAGGCTTCGGTTTTTTTGAAATGATTTTGATATTACGAAAAACTACTCGCCGCCGACCGTCATTTCGCCGACAAGCAGCGTCGGCGAAGCCGTGCTTCCGAGCTTGAAACTCAGATCGTTGCCGATCGCTTGGACGTTTTTCAATGCTTTCAAGACGTTTCCGGCAATCGTGATTTCCTGAACGGGAAAAGTGATTTCGCCGTTTTCGATCCAAAAACCGCTCGCGCCTTGCGAAAAATCGCCCGTCACGGAATTTACACCCGAACCGAACATTTCCGTCAGATAAAGCCCGTTTTTGACGGATTTGATAATGTCTTTCGGATCAGTTTTGCCGTTTTTCACAAAAAGATTTGTCGAAGTAACATTTGGCGCAGCTTGATAATTGCGTCCGGCATTTCCCGTAACTTTTGCATTCAAACGTCTTGCCGCATAAGAATCGCAAACGTAGGTTTTCAAAACGCCGTTTTCGATAACCGTCACCGCAGAAGATTTCACGCCTTCATCGTCAAACGGGCGCGAAGCCAAACCGTCTTCGATCGTCGCATCGTCAACGATCGTGATCGAAGGCGCAACGATTTCCTGTCCAACTTTGTCAACCAAATAAGACGAACGCCGATAAATGCTTCCGCCCGAAGCCGCGCCGAAAATCATTTCGACAAAATCCTGCGCAACTTCCGGGCTTATCACGACGGGAACGGCTTGCGATTTAACTTTTTTGCCGCCCAAACGCTTGATCGTCCGCCGCGCCGCTTCTTCGCCGACCGCTTTCGGCGTGTCGAGTTTGTTGAAAAAACGTTTGAACGAAAACCAACCGTCGCGCTGTTTCACGCCGTTTTCTTCCGCTAAAAGACCGACCGACATATTTGCGATCGTCGTTCGATATTGTCCGACAAAACCGTCGGAATTTGCCAACGTAATTTGTCCGACCGAATTCGACCAACTCGCGCCGTTCGAGTTCGTAATTCGCTTATCAAAAGCGCGTCCGGCATCTTCCATTTCCTTGACCATTTCGATCTTTTTTTCGGGCGTGATCTTTTCGATCGAATCGTCGAAAAGCATCAATTTTCCGCTGTATTCGCCCAAAAGTTCCTTCGGCGCAAGCCCGTTGAATTTATCGGCGTTGGAAACTTTCACGATTTCGAGCGTTTCTTTGACAAGCTGCTGAACGGTTTTATCTTGAAAATCGGTCGTAAAAGTCACCGCCGTCGCACCGTTTTTGAAAACGCGCAAACCCAAACCTTTCGAGGTCGATTGCTGTAATTTTTCGATGTTTCCGAGCCGCACGGTCGTGTTGAATCCGTTTGACGAAACAATGTAAACGTCGGCGGCATCCGCGCCTTGTTTTTTCAAAGCCGAAACGAGTTCGGACGCTAAATTTCTGTAATCAGTCATAATTTATTTGCAATTTTCGATTTGCGATTTGCGATTGTTTGGTTCTGAAATTTCGACGAAACCGATAACTTCAAAAGATAAAGAAATCGCAAATTGCAAATTGCAAATCGAAAATCGTCCGCCTCCTTTTATTCTGCTTTTCCTTTAACTTTCGTGCCGCCGACGGTGATTTCCGAGACTTTGACGGTCGGCGTTCCCATTCCGACGGGAACCATTTGCCCGTTTTTACCGCAAGTCCAACCGCCATCAGTGAATTTCAGATCGTTGCCGACCATTGCAAGTTTCGTCATCACGTCGGGACCGTTTCCAACCAAAGTTGCACCTTTGACCGGTGTTGTGATTTTTCCGTCTTCGATCAAATACGCTTCCGAACAGCTAAACGTAAAATCGCCTTTCGTGATGTCAACGTTGCCGCCCGTAAAGCCTTTCGCGTAAATTCCTTTTTTGACCGATTGAATGATCTCGTCCGACGAATATTTGCCATTTCTGAGATAAGTGTTCGTCATTCGCGGCATCGGCGGATAATTGTAAGCTTGGCGGCGACCGTTTCCGCTCGATTTTACGCCAAGTTTTTTTGCGGAAATTCTATCGTTCATATAACCGCGCAAAATTCCGTTTTCGATCAAAACCGTGCTTTTCGGTTCGTTTCCTTCGTCGTCAACGTTGATCGTACCGCGCATATTTTCAAACAAACCTTCGTCAACGACGGTGCATTGATCGCTGGCGACTTTTTCGCCGACGCGTCCCGAATAATTTGAAAGTTTTTTGTAATTGAAATCCGCTTCAAGCCCGTGTCCGACGGCTTCGTGCAAGAGAACCGCGCTGTCCGAATTTCCCAAAACGACGGTTTGCATTCCGGCTTCGATCTCGACTGCCGAAAGATTCAGAATCGCAAGCCGCGCCGCATCTTTCGCAATGTCTGAAGCTTTGCGTTTCTGGTTGAAATATTCCAAACCGATGCGACCGCCGCCGGATGAATAGCCGGTTTCGCGGCGCGTGCCTTGTTCGGCGATGCAGACGGTTGAAAAAACGAACATCGGCTGTGAATCTTCCCAGTAAACGCCGTCGCTGTTTGCATAAGCGATGTGGCGAACTTCGTCGTTAAAATTCACGTTGACGCGCACGATCTTCGAATCGTAAGCCTTTGCCGTCGAATTTGCTTCTTTGATAAAGTCGAGTTTTTTCGTTAAATCTGCTGATGTTGCAAGCTCGTTTATTTTATAAAGATTTTTCGGTTTCAGCGCATTGACGGGCAAAATTCTGGTTTTCGCCGTGTTGTCAGCAGCGATCGCCGCCGCCGCATTTGCCGCTTCGAGCATTTTTTGAGTTGTCAATTCTTCCGAAAAAGCAAAACCGATCTGATCGCCTTTGACGGCGCGAATGCCGACACCCTGCACGATTCCGCGTCTGGCGGATTTTACAATATCTTCTTCAAATGCAAGGTTTGACGTAATTCTGTATTCAAAAAAAACATCGGCAAATTCGGCACCTTTTGCCAACGCCGCACCTAAAACCTTCTTGATCTGCTCTTGTGAAACTTGAAAATAAGTGTCGAGCAATGGATTTTTAAACATCGCAGATTCTCCTGCAACTATTTTACCAATCCAAAGGTCACTTGTCGCAAGCGCACCGAGCGCAAAAGCACCTTTCACGATAAAATCCCGTCTTTTCATCTATATGACTCCTTTATAAAAATTATGATTTCTGAATGAAATTCAGCTTAAACTTAAACGCGCATTTCGGATTGAAAACGTATCAATATAAAAACACCGTCGGGAAAATTTTAATGACAGATTTTTAATGAACAGCCGAAAACAGGAAGATAAGACAATTGCCTGCGAAAAGAACGAAAAGAACGAAAAAAGAAAAAATACTTATGTTTTATTTTCGTTTTTTTCGTTTCTTTCGCAGGCAGAAAAATTACTTTTTAGATTTGCCGAGAAAATATTTTCCGATTCCGAAAAGACTTATCAAAACCCAGAAAAATTCGACGATAAAGGCGGAAAAGTTGAAGTTAAAATAGAGCGAAAAAATTACCAAAACCGCGCCCGAAGCATTGAGCAGAGAATAGAGCAAACTTTCGCTTTTAATGCGTTCGGTTTGCAGCAAAACGTAGGTGAGGATGATGAATCCGACACCGATTGAACCGATGATGTCATACCACGCAAAATTCATAAAAATTATTCTTTCCCGCGAATTTCAGTTCCTTTGCCGTGTGTGATTATCAGCATATTGCACGGCGCGAAAACCTTTGCCGTGTGCCAAGTTTCGCGCGGAATGATGACTGAACCTTTGCCGCGAAGCTCGATTGTTTGCGCGTTTCCGTCTTTCTCTAAAATCAAATCCATTTCGCCCGAAAGTAGATAAACGATCTCTTCGCCGTGCGGGTGCATTTCCCAAGATTTCCAATCTTCTTCAAAATAAAATTCGGTAATCAGCCAGTTTTCGCCGATCTCATCCAAATCTTCGCCTGCCAAACTCCAA
>DAITPE010000345.1:0-6452 GCA_036833775.1 Pyrinomonadaceae bacterium
TCGATGACGGGCGGAATCGCTTCCTGCGGCTCGTCCGAAATGCTCAAAGGAAAACTTCCGGGCATCGCGCGGCACGGCTGCGAAGCAATTGTAATGGCTTTATTATTCGAACCCGCCGTCCAGCAATCCGTGATATTGTTACGCTCGACATACTGCTTTATAAACTTCAAATTCTGCCCGTTGTCGAGGCTCGGATCGCGAAAATTTTTATAGTTTTCGGACGTTCCACCCCAAAAATCGTTGGCAAACGCCAGATAATCCGGCGCGATCTTTGAAGTCGAAAAAGCGTGATAACACAGCAAAAGAATCAAAAAGTAACGAAAGACGTAAACTTTTCGCGCCGCAAAACAAGCACCGACCGCCGCCGCAACGATGAAAAAAGGATAAATCGGCAAAATATGCCGCACGCCGATATTTAATTGCGAAGTGAGCGCGACCGCGAAATAGAGAAGTGCAGGAATAAGGATAAACATCATCTCGCGCCGCCGTTCACGATTCGCGAACGCAAACCAGAATCCGAGCGGCAGCAAAATAAGCAAAGCGACGCTCGATTTGATCAAAAAAGAGATGGGAAAATAAAACCACTTTCCGGTCGGATACCCATGATCGAAAAGAAACATATTGCGGCTACCCGAAGCGACGACATCTGCCACGCCGAGCATGTAAGATTCGGGGAAAATATGCGTTTTCGCGCCGAGCACGGCGAGTTTTGCCGAAATGGAATCGAGCATTTCCGGTCGCCCGTTGGCGGCGATGTATTCGGCGACCGTCACCGTCGGCGCGTCGGCGTTCGGCACGGCGCGGTAGCGAAAACCGTAAAACGCCCAGAGAATCAGCAAACCGATTAAAAACATTCCCGTAAAATTCAAAGTCTGCCTGAGGAACATTTTCGCGAAAGGCTGTTCGCCGCGCCGGTAGATCAGGCTGCCGGCGATCATCAAACCGAACAAAATCGGGATAAAAACAACCGCCGTGTGTTTCGACGCGAGCATCAAACCGACCGCGATTCCCGCCAAACCGAATCTCAGCGGAGAAGGCTTCCGGCAAAAATAATAAACGGCGACAACCGCCGCGAAAGAAGTCGCAGAAATCACCAGATCGGTCGTCACCATCGGCGTATTGGCGATTATATTCGGCTCGAAAGCAAAGATCGCAAGCGCAGTTAAAGCCTCGAATTGACCGAACATTCGCCAAACGGCGGCGAATAGAAAAACCGCCAGCAAAATGCCAAACAGCGAAGCCGCTAATCTCGCCGGAATGACAGTTTCATCAATTCCGTTTTGGACGACGAATTTCGGTCCGTATAAAAAAAGCTCGATTTTCGTCGTCAGCCGCGAGCCGCATTCAAGCGGCGGTTCTTTCCAATTTTGAAACGCGAGTGGCAAAGCCGAAACCATTTTGAGCATCGGCGGATGTTCGGGATTGATGCCGAAATCGCCGCATTGCAAATGGCGATGTCCGGCTAAAATATGCGCCGGCTCATCGACCGTCGCGCTCGTCCCGACAGCTTGATAGACGAGATGAAAACAAAAGACAATCATCAAAACGCCTGACAGGCTAAAAAAAACAATACGCGAGCGGTTCGACGCGCCGTTTTTGCCTTCGTCAATCATTGTCGAATCTTCATTGTCATTCATTTTTTCCATCGAAATTATCTCCAATCCTGTTTTGGGACAGTTCTATTGACACGAAACGAGCGGCGGCGGCTCGGCTAGATCGTGGCTTGGCGGTTTCGCAGCATCATACACAATCATTCCAAAACCTCGCCGTCCGACATTTCCAATCACTCGCCCACGATGAATTTCGCCTGACTTTACGATCAGAGACTGATTAGCGGCAATGCGGTGTCCGGTTTCCAAAGTTTCCATACATTGCTCGCCATCTACGACATAGATGCCTTCCGGACCGGAATGTGTATGGACGGGCGTTGTCGATCCGGGTTTAAGAAAAGTTGATTGAACACGCATCATATAACGATCAGCGGGCGGTAGCACGAGTGGACCGATCGCGGCGATGTGACGACCGCCATGATGATCTTCGTTTGGAGCCTCAATCGTCATCAGCCAAATCGCGCCGTGCGCTTCAACGGCAACGCCATCGGGTCCGGCGGCTTTATTCGCGGCTTCCAACGAATCGAAACCGTCAATATGCCAGTAAACAGGTTTTTCAACCGAACCCGCCAAAGGTCTGTTCGCCAAAATCGTGCAGCCTTCTTCGCCGCGCCGCTCGGGAGAATTTTCAGCGCATTTTACTCCGGGATTATTTTGCGGAGCTGTTTCCGGCGGGCGGTTGGAAGATACTTGAGAATTATCATTCTCGCGATTAACCGCACACGAAGCGAAAATTAACAAAGAGACGATGCTTGCCATGCAAAGACAAAATCCTACTCGACTTTGAAAACTTTTTTGTATTTTATTCATATTACTGCCCTTCAAAAATTTACTTTTCGTTATTACCGTCAAGCCGTTCGAGTTCCAGCGCGGCGCGAACTTCCTGCGTCCGAAATGTTCCAATATTCTTTCGCGCGAGCTCCAGAGCTTTTTGAAATTCCGCGCGCGCCGCATCTTTTTGTCCGACACGCACGAGAGCAACGCCCAGGGCGATATGCGGACGCGGATCTTCGCCGCCGAGCGCGACC
The DNA here is from genome assembly GCA_036833775.1 of Pyrinomonadaceae bacterium. Lineage (GTDB taxonomy): Bacteria > Acidobacteriota > Blastocatellia > Pyrinomonadales > Pyrinomonadaceae > JAJQRF01. The sequence continues at coordinate 2,639 of DAITPE010000345.1, forward strand.
GCTTTTTCACCTTCCGCAATGGCATTTTCGGTTTGTCCGAGCCGCAAAAATTGTCCCGAACGATAGGCGTGACTCATCGCCGCCGCGAGCGGAACTTCGAAACGTCCTTGATAAACCAAAATATTACCGCCGATCAGCGCAACGGGTTGGGATTTCAGAAGCGGCACATATTCATCCCCGCCGCGCGGCGGAAGTTCGTTGACGCTGACGAGAATCGTGCCTTCGATGACGGGCGGAACCGGTTCGATCAAATCCTGACTGAGTAGTATGCGCAGTGCCGACGGCAAAGGGCGGCACGGCTGAGTGTGTTTGATAAGCTCGACGTGACCGAAAGCGGCGAACCAGCAATCCGTGATGTTTTCGCGCACGAGATATTCACGAGCGAGTTTGACGCTCTGCCCCGTGTCAACGTTTGAATCGTTAAAGATCAGATGCGTCTTATCGACGCCGCCCCAGAAATCATTGGCGAAAGCGAGATAATCGGGTGCGATGCGAACCGCCGTCAACGCGTGAAACATCAGCAAAATGATCAAAACGAAGCGGAAATTGTAAAACTTTCGGCACAGCCAAACCGCGCCGACTGCCGCCGCGACGATTAAAAATCCGTAGATCGGCAAAACGTGGCGAATGCCGATTGTCATACTCGAATTCATCGCGACGACGAAAAAGGCGAGCGGCGGCAAAAGCATATAAAGCATTTCACGGCGTTTATCACGTAAAAAATAGGCGGCGACGAATCCGACGGACAAAAGAAGAAGGAGCGCGATGCTCGATTTGACCGAAAAAGCGAGCGGAAAATAAAACCATTTCCCCGTCGGGTAGCTTTTGCCGAACAAAAACGAGCTGCGGCTGCCCCAAGCGATGACATCAGCCATACCCAAAACATAAGATTCGGGAAAAAGATGCAGACGATTGATCCGGTCGGTGATCTTCGCCGGAAACGATTCGATCATTTCCGGTCGCCCGTTTTCCTTGATGTAAGCGGCGATCGAAATTTGTTCGACCGAAGCATTAGGCACAGCGCGGTAGCGAAAACCGTAAAACGCCCACAAAATCGCGAAACCAATGAGAAACATCGCCGCGTAAAAAGCAGTCTGTCGCAGTAAAATACGCATCAAACCGCCGTTTTCCTTTTTACGATAAATCAAAGCGTCGGTAAGAAGAAGAACCAACAAGATCGGGAAAAAGACGACCGCCGAATGTTTCGCAGCGAATAACAAACCGAACGACAGCCCGGAAATAATCAATCGAAACCAGGTTTGCCTGTTCCGAAAACGATAAGTCGCGTAAACGGCTGCAAACGCGGTCGCCGTCAAAGCCATATCGGTCGTCACCTGTGAGCCGTGCGCGATGAGACTCGGCTCAAACGCCAAAATTGCCAAAGCGACTAATGCTTCAAAATGTCCGAACATCTCACGCGCCGCGAAAAAAACCAACGCCGCCAGAAACAAACTGAGTAAAGCGATCGAAAGCCGCGTCGAAATAACGACCTCATCGACGCCGTTTTGCGCGACGAAACGATTGCCGAATGTGTAACTGTCGAGTTTCGGCGTGTTTCGCGAACCGCAATCCCACGGCGGCTCGAGTTTCGGCGGGAACGCGAGCGGCAAAGCAGCAAGCATTTTCGCCATCGGCGGATGTTCGGGATTGATGCCGAAATCGCCGCACTGTAAATGTTTGTGTCCGGCTAAAATATGCACCGGCTCATCGATCGTCGCGTGTGCCCGCACCGAATGATAAATGAGCTGAAACGCAAACGCGCCTAAACAAAGCGCGACGATCAGCCAATACAAAATATCGAGATTTGTTGTTCGGGACGAGTTTTCTGCCTCTGACATAATGTTTTGTCCAAATAATTGAGTTTTCAAATTACTTTATGATCGTGTTTTGATCCTGAATGATCCGCCATTTACCGTCACGCCTGACGACAACGATCGTTTTGATCTGCTGTTCGTTTTCGTGTTTTTCGCCGTTCGGCAAAGTGTAATTGTCAATGCTGTTCATAACGGTCACGACCGCGACATCAGGCGTTGCAAAACGAATGTCCAAATCTTCGAGCTTCATCTTCACGTCTTTGAGAAACGTCGAATGAACATCGCGCAGAAGTTTCACCGTCTCGGCGCGTCCTCTATTCCAGCCGCCGGACGGATTGATGTGATACCAATCTTCGGTCGTAATTTCGTCGTTAGCCGCCAAACTATGGGTGTTAAAGGCTTCAAAATACTTTTCGATGACTTGTTTGACTTCTGCCTCTGAATTTACACTTTGCTGACAAGCCGCGAGAGCAAAAATGCACAAAACTAAAATTAAGATTTTTCTCATAAAACTCCTCACTTTCCGACAAAATTAAAATCCGCCGCGCCATCGCGTCGAATCAGCAAGAACGCGTCTTCGCTGGGCGCGACCTGCCAGCCGTGATTCGTTTTCGCGGGAATGACGACATAATCGCCCGCGTTTAATATTTGACTTTGATTGCCTAAAAAATGCGTGACTTTGCCGCGCGGAACGACGGCGTATTCGGCGTGTGCGTGCCAGTGCATTTCAAAACGCGAACCGGCGGGAAAACGCGCGTAATAAGTTTCGCCGCCCGTCGCCGCGTCAACGCTCACCGTCGCTCTTTGCGCACCTTTCGGAAATCCGAGCGGACCGTCGTAAGGCTCGCTCCATTTGGCGGACAACAGCGAAACAGGATTTTTCAATTCGGCGGGAAATTCATTTAACGCTTTTGGCGTGTTAGAAAGCGGCGACGGAATGACGTTGGCGTGACGCGCAAACAATCGCCACGTTCCTTTTTCATTCTTCCAGATGTTCGTGTAGCGGCGATTGACGGTTTGCCCCGCAACGAGTCCCGCGCTCGGCGCGTCAGTTTTAGGAATTAAAATTTCGAGTCCGAACACGAACGCGTAATCTCCGTCAATGCGAATGAATTCGATCTTTCTTTCGTAAGACGAAAAATTGATGATTCCGCTTTTGACGAAGTTTTCCATGACCGCTTTTTTGCCGATCGAAACGGAATTGTTCGGCGCGTTGACCGTAAAATCTTCCGACCAAAGGCGTTCGAGTGCGGCTGTGTTTCGATCGAGCGCGGCTTGACGTTCTTCATCGTCGAGCTTACGAATCATTTCTTCTTTCGTTTGTGTTTTTTGCCCAAACGCAAACGAAGCCGAAAAAAGCATTAAACCTAAAATCAAATTTTTCATACAGGTCATATATTTGCGGAATCTTTAAGAGAAGCGAAAAAATCAATTTTGCCTGACAAATCTTTTCAAAAGAATAGATTTGAGCTAGACTGTTTTCGTCACTGATAAACAATCCGTCATCGGCTTTTTATTTGAATTTTCCGCCTCGAAGCGAATTTTAAATAAGAGGCTCGGATAATGTCATCAAATTTAGGTTTAATTTATTCTGAATTTAACTTTAATGTGTTAAATAGTTCCGATAAAACGATTTACATTTTTGAGAACTATCGGCTCGATGTTTCGCGAAAAATGCTTTACCGCGACGGTGAAGAACTTTCTTTGCCGCCGAAAGCGGTTGAGACACTTTTTGCACTGCTCAAAAAATCAGGGGAGATCGTTAATAAAGACGATCTGATCGGCGAAATTTGGACGGACACGATCGTCGAAGAATCGAATCTTGCACATTATCTGCACCTTTTAAGAAAAACCTTCGGCAACCGCGAAGACGGCAAACCTTATATCGAAACTTTGCGCCGTCGCGGTTATCGTTTCAATCCGGTCGGCGAAGTTGTCAAAGAATTTCAGAAAACAAACGCCGAAGACGAAAAAACAGAAGAGTTTAACGCTGCCGTTTT
>DAITPE010000346.1:0-6431 GCA_036833775.1 Pyrinomonadaceae bacterium
TTTTCAAATCTTAATCAATTTAGATACTTAAATCGGAAGATATTATTTCTGATTTTTCACATTATTTATGTCAAAGCCCGACTTTAGAAAAGCGTCGAACATTAACGGAACATTTTCACATTCTGAAAATGAGTTGAATAAATTATCACAATTTATGGCGGTAAAAAATAGAATTGATTCCGAGATTCCAGCCGGATACACATATCTTGCACAATTTGTTGACCACGATATTTCTTTGGATTCACAGTCGAACAAACTTCCTTGGATACCGATAAATGTCGAACAGTGTTTTAATGAAAGAATTCCCATTTTCGATTTGGAAACGCTTTACGGTGTGAATGCAGAAGATGATTCGGTCTATTTAGAGAAGAATTCCGCCTTTTTGAAGTTGGGAAAAACGACGGTTCCATCGGGTTCGTTTTTGAAAAAATCCTTATTGTTGGATTTACCGCGCAATGAAAATAAAAAAGCTTTGATATTGGATTCTCGAAACGATGAAAATCTCTTGGTCGCTCAAACGCACGTTGCCTTTGCAACCTTTCACAATACGATCGTTTATACATTACAAAATAAAGGAATTACCGATACAACCCAACTTTACAAAACCGCCCGTGAACAAACCATCCGCCATTATCAATATCTGGTAATCACCGATCTTTTGGATAAGATTCTGGACAAAAAAGTTCTCGAAAGAGTTAAAAAAGAAGGTAATATTTTCTATAATCCCGACAAAGATGACACGTTTATTCCACTCGAATATTCTGCGGCAGCATTTCGATTCGGACATTCGATGGTGAGAAATTCGTATAATCTCAATTCCATCAAAGTACAGACCTTGATTGATTTGCGATTATTTACAGGTGAGAGCGAGGATAAAAAGAAAAAACTCGGCAAACAAGCGACATTGCCGAGCGATTGGTTAATAAATTGGAAGTTATTTTTTGATTTGGATGCAGGTTCAGCCAAGCCTGCAAATTTTAATTTTGCACACCCCATCGAACCGAAATTATCGTCGCTTCTGGGCGATCTGATAGGTTTTAGTGATTCTAATTTCAGACGTGTATCTTCTCTGGCGGCTTTCGATCTTTACCGTGGACAATTGTTTAATTTACCGTTTGGAAAAAGGCTTGCGGACGAACTTCCGCCAGCATCTTTGGATGCCGACAAGATCAACCGATATTTATCAGAAAATTATGAAGGCGTGAATCTTATCAAAGCTTTTGGAGATAAAGTTCCGCTTTGGTTCTATTTACTGGCTGAATCGGACGGAAATAGGATGGGCAAAATAGGAAGCCGTATAATTGCGGAAGTATTCATTGAATTGATAAAACGAAGTCCTTTTTCCATCTTAACAGACGAAACGCCTGCCAAATTCAATTTCCCTGCTAACGGCGAAGACTTTTACGGCACGGCAGATAAAGTTTTCGGGATGGCGCAAATGCTTCGATTTATTTCCGATAATCCGATAATTATTAATGGTGAAGCCGTCAATGAGAATTTTTTGGATCCTGTCGGATCGTTGAGTTAAAAGTTTTGATTGAATTCATTTCAATCTGTTTACTAAAAATAAAGGAGAAAATAAAAATGAAAATTGGTGATAAGATCAACAAATTAAGGGCTGAGATGGCTGCCGATAAAGTGGCAAACAAAGCCAGAGGCGACAGAATGCAAAAATATGCTTGTCTTGCCATTAAACAAGGAATAAACGGTTGGGCGTGGCACGAATATATGCGAATGTTCGCATCAAACGACGATCAGTTGAAAAGATTGGTCGGGCAAGATCAAGCTTTCAATGACGGCGTTTATGGAGAGGAAACATTGGCTTACGTCATTGCTGACGGCGTTTGCGGAATTAATACGATCGGTTTTGATTCGAGATTGTCTGCCACGATGCGGCGCGAATTGGATGATAATCTCGATGATTCGGATGATCCGAATTTTGCGTAATTCCGATTCGTAAAATATAACTCGAATAATGAGAGAAAATGCTGTCGGATTGTCGGCTAATGACGAACTGATTCAAAGGAAAACAATCTCAAAAGCGAAGCTTCATCATCAAAAATGGAAGATGCTGTGCGATGAGTTTTTGCCTTTTTCCGAATCGATCTGGAGATTTAGCCGACAAAGTAATCCGAACGACAAACCGCAAGGCTGGAAACTTCATATTTCGGCGCATATTCTCAATGCCTGCCAATTATTTGAAAAAGTCGCACCATTTCTGCAAAGTCAGAACGTGCGTTTCAAAGCTCCGGTTTCCTTGACGGAACTCTCAAAGATAAATCAAGGTTTACTTTACGGTTATCAATCGGTTGGAAAATTCCTCACCGTTTATCCTCAAAACGATGAACAAGCGGTAATGCTCGCCGCCGAACTCGATAAATTGACCAAAGAATTCGATCACGTTTCAATCCCTTTCGATAAACAATATTCGCAAAACAGTTCGGTGTTTTATCGATACGGCTCGTTTATACAACTCGAAACAACCACAAATGACGGAAAAACGGTCTTGGCGATCGAGCATCCGAACGGTAATTTGGTAAAGGACGATCGTCTGAATCCGGTTCCCGATTGGATTCAAAATCCTTTTCCGATGAATAAAAATATAACCAAAGCAAGTTTTGCAAACACACGCTTGGATTTTCCTTACAAGATTTTTCGCGCCATCACCCAGCGCGGAAAAGGCGGGACTTATCAAGCTCTCGATTTTCAAAACCCGATTCCACGGTTTTGCATAATCAAAGAAGGAAGACGTTTCGGAGAGTTGGACTGGAACGAAACGGACGGCTACAGTTTGGTAAAAAATGAATTTAAAACACTCGAAAAACTCGCTTATTCCGTTAAGGAAGTTCCGCAGGTTTACGAGTCTTTTGAAATTAACGGCAATTTTTATTTGGCGTTGGAATGGATCGAAGGAAAAAGTTTACACGCTTTATTGAAAAACCGCCGAAAAAGGTTTTCGATCAAACAAATTTTGAATTTTGCGGTAGAAATAATCGAAATTGTTGAAAAAATCCATTTTTCGGGATGGATTTGGAATGACTGCAAACCTGCCAATTTGATTCTGACCAATAATAAAAAATTGAGACCGATCGATTTTGAAAATGCATATATTTACGGCGAAACTGCCGAATTCGACTGGCAATCTGAAGGATTTTCTTTTTCATCAAAAAAAAGTATGGATTTGACGGGAAAAGCCGCCGATCTTTATTCGATCGGCGCAACTGTTTACTTTTTGCTGACCGGAAAATTTTACGATCCCGACAATCCAATTAAAATCTCGAGACTGCGGCGGAAAATTCCAACTGAACTGATCTCGATCGTTGAAGATTTATTATCGGGAAACGAATCGGATTGTTCAATTATCGCTCACGAAATCAGAACTCTTTTGAAGAAATGAAACGGTCATTATTACTACCCGAGATGCGCACATTGTCTGATTTTTTTCATTTTCGGATTGTTCAAAACATCATCGATCAACGGGTCAATCATCAGCGGCGGAAATGGCGGATATTTTTCTTGACACGATTTTTCCAACATTTCAAAGGCTTTGTCGAAATCGCCCAAACCGACATAAATGACGGCTTTTTCTTGCGCCGGAACCCAAACATCTTTATATTCATCTAAATTTTTTATCAATCTCAAAGCAATTTCGTGCTTCCCGATCTTCGCATACGCATAGCCGAGCGGTGCCGAAGCAAAAACCTTATCTGCCGCTTTTCCGTCATTATAGATTTTTTCCAAAATATCGATCGCCTCTTGATACTTGCCGGTTTTGAGAAAAAGGTAACTTTGGATAACCGAAACCTTGATATTGTTCGGATTTTTTCTGATCAAATCGGGCATCATTTTTTCCATTTCGGAATATTGGCGCGTTAAATAATAAATTTTTGCGAGTTCCATATCTGCCGCAGGCAACAGCGAGTTGATCACCTTGAGTTTATTTAATGTTTCTATGGATTCAATGAATCTGCCCTGCAAATTCAAAACGCCGATCAAATTTATATAAGCCGGTTCAAAGTTCGGATCGCGTTCGATGGCGGCTCTGAAGTTCGATTCCGCTTCAGTCCAATTCCAATCGTATTTTGAATTAATCAAACCGAGCGAATTGTATGATTCGCTCAAATCCTTATCCAATAAAAGTGCGGTATTGGCAGCGGTTTTCGAATAGTTTACGGCTTCGGTCGGAGAAATTGCGTGTTCAACCCACGGCAAACTTTGAGAAAAATATGAATCCGCCAAACCAGCCCACGCTTTGGCAAACGCTGGATCGAGCTCTTTTGCTTGGGAAAACGCATCGATCGCCATAGTTACATCATTGCCCTGTTTTCTGTTCAAATAATATCTGCCCAGAAAATAGAGTCTGTTTGCTTCTTCGTTTTTCGTAGCCTTTTTGGTCAATTTCGTCAAATCTTCATCGGTCAAGCTCGTTTTGATCGTGTCGGTAATTCTGTTTGAAACCTTTTCCTGTAAATCGATTAGATTCGCTTCATCGATCTTTTGTTCAAAGGTGTCGATGATTTTCCCGTCGCTCGATTTTACAAGGGTTGTTTTCAAGTAAAGTTCTTCTCCGCGTTTGCTGATCTCGCCCGTAAAAACGGCATCGGTTTTCATTTCGGTTCCGACACTTTGCAGATTGACAAATTTCTTATCGACTGCCTTTTTTATTTTTACGCCGTATAAATTCGATAATTTTTCAACGATGCTGAGCGTCAGACCTTCGGCTAAATATTCTTTATCGGGAACTTGTTCGGTAAATGTTATCGGAACGAGGGAAATTGTTTTTTGCGATGCTTGCCGATTAAAGTAAAAAACAAAACTCCAAATAATAACGATCCCGCACAGCACCAAAACGGCGTTTCTGAAGAATTCGTTTGAAAATGTTTTGGCTTTTGCATTTCCAACTTCCGTATTCAGTTCGAGTAATAATTCTGCGGCTGACTGAAATCTGTCCGAAGCTTTTTTTTGCAGGCATTTTTCGATGATCGCATTCAATTGCGGTGAATATTCCGTTTTGTTTTCAATAGTTCGACCGTTATTTTCGCTCAAGATCGCCGCGATCGTTTCGGCTTGACTTCCCCGCTTGAACGGATTTTTTTGATTGAGAATTTCATCAAGGATCACACCGATACTGAAAATATCGCTGCGAAAATCTATTTTTTCGCCGCGCAGTTGTTCGGGCGACATATACGCGATCGTTCCGATCACCAAACCGTGACGCGAAATGCTTTGGTTCGCATTTGGTTCGTCTTCCAATCCGGTCTTTTTTTGCAACACTTTCGCCAGTCCGAAATCGAGAATTTTGATTTGCCCGTCATTCGTGAGCATTATATTTGCGGGTTTCAGATCGCGGTGAACGATCCCGTGCAAATGCGCAAAACCAACCGCCGAAACGATTTGTTTTGCGACCGCACGAAATTCCGGCTCGGAAATCCTTTTTTCCTTGAAACATTCGTCGAGCGTTTTCCCGTCGATATACTGCATCACGATAAAACGATGCCCGTTTTTTTCTTCGATCCCGTAAACCGCACAGATATTCGGATGATCCAGAGCGGCGGCGGCTTGCGCTTCGCGGATCAGGCTGTTTTTCGCGGAAAAATCGTTTTCGATCGATTCCGAGAGAAATTTCAGCGCGACATAGCGGTTCAATTTCGTATCGAACGCTTTGTAAACCTCGCCCATTCCGCCGCTTCCGATCTGCGCTTCGATTCGGTAATCGCCGATCTTTTTATTTTCGAGTTTCAGTTTTTTTGAATCGTGAATTGCCGCAAAGCCGTATTCGACGGCTGATTCTTCGAGAAAATCGTTTTTTTCTTCAAAGGATTGAAGTAAGGACTGCACTTCCGTCAGCATCCCGAAATCTCCGCTGCATTCTTTGACGAGGAAGCTTTGGCGTTCCTGAAGAGGAATTTCGAGGGCATTATGGAAAATATGCTCGATTTTTTTCCAATCGGTCGATTTCATTGATTCATATTGCGCGCCAGCCACGCTTTCGCAAAATTCCAATCACGATGCGCCGTAATTTCCGAGATTTTCAAGATTTCCGCGATCTCCTCAAACGTCAAACCGCCGAAATAGCGAAGCTCGACGATACGCGCCTTTCGTTCATCGAATTCGGACAGTTTTTGTAATGCCTCTTCCAATGCGAGAATTTCATCCGATTTCTGCTCTACAACCGCAATATTTTCGTCAAATTCGACGCGTGTAAAATCGCCGCCGCGTTTTTGACGCTTACTGTCGCGGATATAATTCAGCAAAAAACGGCGCATCATATTTGCCGCGATCGCAAAAAAATGCGCCCGATTCTGCCATTCGACTATATTGCTGTCAACCAGTTTGATATAGGTTTCATTGATCACAGCCGTCGTCTGCAAAGTATGTCCCGGGTTCAACTGCCGTATATATTGATGCGCCAGACGGTGAAGTTCCTTTTC
>DAITPE010000347.1:0-6385 GCA_036833775.1 Pyrinomonadaceae bacterium
TTCGCATTTTGCCTCTTCGCTCGGAAGCTGTTTGTAGGTCAAAAAGTAATGTTGTAAACGATTTACGATGCCTTCGGGAAGCTCGGCGAGATCGGTGTAATTTTCGTAAACTTTATCGCCGACGAGTGTTGCGATGATCTTATCGTCCGCTTCGCCGCCGTCGATCAAACAAAATCCGCCGATCGGTCGCGCTTTCAAAATAATGTCGCCGCGCGGAATGTGATGTTCCGATAAAACGAGAATATCGAGCGGATCGCCGTCGCCTTTTGTTATTTCGTAACCTTCGCTTTTTTCGCGGGCGTGATTCGCAATTCGTTCATCGCAATAGGTTTGCGGGATAAATCCGTAATTTGCCGGAACGACGTTTGAATATTGCTGCGGTCGGTCGATCTTCAAATAACCCGTTTCTTTATCAACTTCGTATTTGACCGTATCGCGCGGAACGATCTCGATAAAAACCGTAACTTCCTGCGGAGCTTTTTCGCCCATCGGAATTCCGTGCCAAGGATGTGCTTTGTTAATTCTAAACATAAAATCAATTTATCATCTTTTAGTTGAGCCGATTGCGCCTGAACCAGACGCGTTGTTAGCAAAAACTTCTCTGAGCGCAATAATTATTGAGTTGCGCATAACTTGTTTACCTGTAATTCTCTCAATTAATTCTATAACACCTGAACTTAAGTCGAATTTAAATTTAGTAATAGAGTCATTTAATTCTTGAGCAATTACAATATTTTTGGAATCTAAAGTTCGCCAAGTATTGAAAACTTCATTTTTTATCCAAGGTCGAATATTTGAATAATCAAGATTAGTTGGTTCAGGTAATGTAAATAGTTCTAAAAAGTTAATTTCAATTTCCGACGCTGATAAAAGTGGAATTGCTTTGCAATACCATTTACGCAAATCGTTGATTATTTTATTTATAGCGTGGAATGAAAACTTTGCTTCATCCAAATCAATCTGGGTATTTTCGTGTATTTCTTTTCCTATATGAACTAGATTTCTAAAATCACGGATTGTATGAGGAAGATTTTCATTATTTAAGATATGTTTTTCATTTGCTAATTTAACAATGGCGGCTAAATTCAATCTTTTTTTTGTTTGTTGGTTATGGATATATCCTTTCTCAAAATAAATTTCATTTAAAGATAATAAAGCATCTGCTAATAAAGATTCGAGGATTCCACCAGAAATAACAATAGTGGATTTTGAAATATTATTCTCTAGAAGTTGTTGAAGTTCGTTATAATCACGAATAATAATATTCCTGATGCTTTCGTCACGAACAAAATTAAAATCAATATTTTTCATCAAACACTTTATTCCTTATCAATAAATCTAAATGCAAGTATTCAAAACTACAAACTCAAATAATTTGGTATTTCAATTTCTAGCATTTATTATTAATTGCAATAAAAGAAATGTCTAACAATTTTCGAGTTGAAATTAAGAACAACAAAATAATCATTCAATTTACGCGTCCCGAAATCCGAAATCCGCTTTCGGTGAAAATTTTGGAAAGTTTGAATGAAATCTTGGATAAAATCGAAAATCGAATTGAATTGAAAAAAATCATTTTCACGGGAAAAGACGACGTTTTTGCTTCGGGCGCAGATTTGCGGGAAATTGCTGAAATCACGAAAGATACGGCGACGGAATTTGCTCTGCGCGGACAAAATTTAATGCGGAAAATCGAAAATTCATCGAAAGAAACGATTGCCGCGATCAACGGTTTTTGTTTCGGCGGCGCGCTCGATCTTGCGCTTTCCTGCAAAAAACGAATTGCTTCGCCAAACGCGATTTTTTCGCATCCGGGTGCAAATCTCGGAATAATGACGGGTTGGGGCGGAACTCAGCGTTTGCCGCGACTGATCGGCGAAGCAAAGGCTTTGGAAATGTTCTTTTTGGCAAAACGCGTCGAAGCCGACGAAGCTTTGAAAATCGGTTTAATTGATGAAATTTCTGAAAATCCGCTCGAAACTGCATTGAAATAATTAGTTTGCAAAAACCGAAAAGATGCTAAAATATTGACAGTTTTCCCAAAATCATTTCTCCGCGCGAAAAATTTATCCGATGTCCGAAAAAGAAAATCTTTTCAAAAAATACAAATTTCTGTTTCCGATAATTTTAGCAATTGTTGCATTTAGTATATTTGCAAATACGCTCGGCGGAGATTTTGTTTACGACGACAAACGCCAAATTCTCAAAAATCCATTGATTCAAGACGCGACGCTTTACGGAAAAGCTTTGACTTCGGACGTTTGGGCGTTCAAAGGCGACGGAAGCATTGCGGCGAGCAATTATTATCGTCCGACGTTTGTTTTGTGGATGATTTTTAATTATTTAATTTTCGGCGCAGAACCTTTTGGCTGGCATTTGCTGAATATTTTGCTTCACGTTGCGATTTGCGTTTTGGGATTTTTGCTTTTGAAAAAGTGGAATTTAGATGATTTTACGGCTTTCGGAGTCGCTTTTATATTTGCAATTCATCCGGTTCACACGGAATCCGTCGCGTGGATTTCGGGTTCGCCCGATCTGCTTTTCAGCTTATTTTTTCTTGCATCACTTTGGTTTGCCGACAATTTTGCGAAAAGATATTCCAACGAAACGAACGAAAAACACGGAGCGAAATATTATTTAGATTTGATTTTTGCACTCGTTTTTTACGCCTTTGCACTCGGCTCGAAAGAAGTCGCAATTCTTTGTTTTCCGATATTTTATTTAATTTTTGCAAAAGAAAGCGGAAAGCAAAACGCCGTAAAATTAACGATTCCGTTTGCAATTTTCGCAACGATTTATTTTATTGCCCGATATTTTGCGATCGGCGCGATCTCGCATCCGACGGAAGAATCGGTCAGCTTCGGCGAAATGATTTTCACGATTCCTGCGATGTTCGTTTTTTACTTGAAACAAACGATTTTTCCGCTTTGGCTTGGCGCAAATCATCCGCTTCGACCGATTGACAGTTTCGATTTTGTAAAATTTTTGATTCCGTTATTAATTTCGATTGCGGTTTTGGTTGGATTTTTCTTACTTGCAAAACGCTGTTTCGTGCAGAAAATCGGTTTGGCAATTTTTATTTTGACGCTTCTTCCGGCGATGAATGCGACCGGATTTATGTTTGAACAAATCGTTCACGACCGTTATTTATATTTTCCGCTTTTGGGATTTTTGATGTTGGTTTTACCGTTTTTCGTTGAAATGTTTGAAAAGTTTTTTGGAGATAAAGCTAAAATTGCATTTATTTCATTCATTATTTTGCTTGCAATTCCGCTTTCGATTAAAACTTATAGTTACAACAAAGTTTGGACGAACGAATTCACGCTTTGGAAACAAGCCGTTGAAATCGATCCGAAATCGGCGTTTAATTGGTCGCAATTAGGCGCAATTTTGTCGGAAGAAAAACAAACTGACGCCGCGATCGAAGCTTACAATAATTCGATCGATGTGCGCCCGACCGCGCTCGCTTATCTTGGTTTAGGAAGAAATTTCTTGGCACAAAAGCAATTTGAAGAAGCTGTTTTCAACGCGCGAATCGTGATTGAAATGCCGAAGGAAAAAGTAAATGCTTACACGCTTTTTCAGGCTTACGAACTCGAAACGCTGGCGTTGACGATGAACAATAAATTGCCGCAAGCAGAAAAATCCTTGCTCGAAGCGCGTAAAGTTTTGCCTATTTATTACGCCGCTTTGACCGAAAAACTCGCCGTCGTTTTGTATCAGCAAAACCGCAAACAAGACGCTTTGAAAGAATTGGAAAGCGCGAAAAACCAAGCGAAAGCCGAATTTTTGCCTTCATCTAAAACAGTTCTTTTGCGGCTCGGAATGCTTTATTTCGAGCAGGGAAATCGTGACGAAGCGAAAAAAGTTTTGCAGGAATATTTAAAAATAACAAGCTCGCTTTCGGACGAATTGACCGTTAATGACCGAAAGCAAGCTGTCGAATTGCTGAAGAAATTGCAGTAAATTTAATTATCCAAAATAATAATGTCGGTTTCGGTTTTTCTGAATTTTGAATAATCGAAATTTACGACCGTATCTTTGATCATCGAAAGATTATTGTTTTGTTTTTTCGCATCGAAAAACGTCAAAGCGATCGTTTTCGGAACTAAAATTCCGTATTCGCTCGGCGCGTATTCGAGATTTGTCGTGTGTAAAATCAGCAAATCGTTTGATTTTGGAACGATGTTTCTTTCTTCGCGCAAGATTTGAAAAGTTTTCGCATCGATCCATAATTTGCCCGAAAGAATCAATTCTTCTTTTTTCAACGAACTCGGTACATTGATTTGAACCTGCAATGTTAAATCGTTTGTTTTCGATGGTTTACCATTGATGATTATATTCGGATTCGATTTGTTTTGGCGGTAATTGACGACATAAAAACTGCCTTCGGGAAGATTTTCGCTGCCGACTAATTTGAAATCGAATGACGAGCGGAAATTCGGATGCAAAACGAAGCCTTCGTTCAAAGTTACACCGTTTATTTCCCAAGTTTTGTCGAATCGAAGACTTTCTTTCACGATCTTTTTCAGTTCGCTTTCGTAAGTTTCAGATTTTTCAAGCTCCGCAAAAAGTTCGTCGGAACGCTTTTGGCTGTTAGGAATCGTTTTTCCGTCAACTTCGATAACATTTCTCAATTCGGCGGTTTTCGTTGCGTCTTTGCCCGATTGATAAACCAGAAAATTCGATTTTACGACCGATCTTTTATCGGAAATTCCGTTTTTGTCGAATTCTTCAAAGGTTTTGGTTTCTTCTGCGAGCAGATTGCGAAATGTTTCGCGGTAAAAATCGGTTTGCTTTTGCGCTTCGGTCAAAATCGTTTGCAGATCGGCGGTCTGTGCCGAAACCGAAAACGAACCGAAAATTGTCAAAACTGCCAAAAATATAAACTTTCTAAACATAAATTTCCCCCTTTTTCTAAAAAACTGTTATTTTATTGAAACATATTTTTTGTATATTACGAAAGATTTTATGAGTGAAAAAGTAGAAACTTGGAAAATAAATAATTCAAAAAAGATCGCCGATTGCCGCGTTTTTAATGTTCGTGAAGATTTTTGCGAACGTGAAAGCGATAAATTAAAAAGTTCGTTTTACGTGATCGAAAATCCCAATTGGGTAAATATTATCGCGCTCACGAAAGAAAACGAAGTCGTTTTGATCGAACAATTCAGACACGGAATCGAAGAAATTATTCTCGAAATTCCGGGCGGAATGATCGACGGCGATGAGGAACCCGAATTTGCTGCAAAGCGCGAACTATTGGAAGAAACCGGATTTTCATCGAATGAATGGATTTGTTTGGGAAAATCGCGACCAAATCCGGCGATTCAAAACAATACGATTTATCATTTTTTGGCGTTGAATTGCGAAAAAACGGAAGAAACCAGCTTTGATGAACACGAAAATGTCGTCACGAAATTTAAAAAAATAGAAAATGTCGAAGCATTGATGAAGAACGGCGAAATCGTTCATTCGCTTGTGTTGACGGCTTTTTATCTTTATTCGTTATATAATTCGGAAAATTAATTTATGCGGCTTTCGACAGCTATTTTTCTACTTGTTTTGGGTTTGATTTTCGCGCAGACGGCTTATTATTTTCCGATCTTGCCTGAAACGGTCGCTTCGCACTTCGACGCTAAAGGAATTGCCGACAGTTGGATGCCGAAGGAAAGTTTTTTGATTTTTGAACTGATAATTTTTGTGATCGTGATCGGACATTTTTGGCTTGTACCGGTTTTGATCGAAAAAATGCCGGATGCACTCATAAATCTGCCGAACAAACAATATTGGCTCGCGCCGGAAAGACGTACCGAAACCTTCTCGATTTTTCGCAATTATTTTCGTTGGTTCAGCGTCGGCGTTTTGTTATTACTGCTTTTGATTAATCAGCAAGTTTACCGCGCAAATTTGATGCACCAAAATCTTTCGGCGACAGCGACTTGGCTGATAATCGGCGGTTTTTTGATTTTTACGATTGTTTGGATGATAAAATTTATCAGACAATTTAAGATAAAAATATGAAAATTGAATTAACGAAATTAGCGCACGCGCGTTCGGGCGACAAAGGCGACACGGCAAACGTCGGCGTAATTGCTTTGAAGGAAGATTATTACCCGATTTTAGTTGAAAAAGTTACGGCTGAAAAAGTAAAAGAGCATTTCGGCGAAATGGTCAAAGGCGAAGTCGAAAGATTCGAGCTTCCGAATCTCGGCGCGTTGAATTTTTTGCTACACGAAAGTCTCGGCGGCGGCGGAACTTTGTCTTTGATGACGGACGCGCAAGGGAAAACTTTTTCGACCGCGCTGTTGCGTATGAAAATCGAAGTTCCCGACGAATTAGCCCAAAAACTTAATTAATAAAATTATATAAAATATGATCAAACATT
>DAITPE010000348.1:0-6384 GCA_036833775.1 Pyrinomonadaceae bacterium
GGGAACAAACCGTTCGATCGGTGTTCTTGTGGTCGGCGGACAAACTTTGTGTTTGCTTTTGACGCTTCTTGCAGTTCCGGTTTTTTATTCGATCTTCGACGACATCAGCGAATTCAGATTTTTCCGACGGATAAACAGTATTTCGTCAAAAATATTCGGCGGAATCAGAAGAAAATTTACGTCGGCGGCAAGTTCGATTCTTAGCAAAAACTAAAGCAGATTTTTGAGCAAGGGAAGTTTTTTAATTTGATTTTATATAGGCTTTATATGAAAAAGCATTTATACATATTAACTTTCGGGTTTTTACTTTTAACGGCAAACGGTGCTTCGGCGCAGGAAACCGTGCCAACGCCAACGCCAACGCCGACACCGACAGTTGAAAAACAGGTTGACGATAAACAGGAAGTTCAGCCGGAAAATTTGCAAGGCGTTCCTTCGATCGCGCCGAATTATCAGAAAAACGATACGAGTTTGCCTGATCTCGGTCGCGTCGGCGTGGATATGACCGAGCAAAAAATCCTTACTCTGCGCGAAGCGATCACGCTTGCGTTGGAAAACAACAAAGACATCGAAGTTACGCGCAAAAACGTCCGCATTGCCGAATTCGATTTGCAAGCCGCACGCGGATTTTATGAACCGCGCTTTTCGGGACAAACTTATTACGAACGCTCGACCGTTCCGAACGTCAGCATTTTCGGCACGAATAGAACGACAACACAAGGTTCGCTGGTCGGAAATGTCGGTTTGAACGGTTTTATCCCGAAATACGGAACGATTTTGAGCGGTTCATACAGTAATCAGCGCGTGACGACGAATAATCCGATCTCGATCCTGAGTCCGCAATACAATTCGAGTTTGAATTTTACCGTCACACAACCGCTTTTTCGCGGCAGACGTTTTGATCAAACCCGCCGCACGATCGAGATTGCCAAACGTAATCTTTCATTGACCGATACACAGTTTCGCCAACGTTCGATCGAAATTATCGCCAATGTTCAGCGGGCTTATTGGGATTTGACGTATGCTTTGCGAAATTTGCAAGTTCAGCGCGATGCCGTGCGTGATGCGAAATCACAACTCGAACATAATCGCCGTTTGCGTGATGAAGGTCAGCTTGCGCCGATCGATGTGGTCGCGGCTGAAACTCAAGTCGCAAATTTCGAGCAAGCCGTTTACGACGCGCTGAATATTGTCACACAATCGGAAAACAATCTGAAAAATCTGATTTCGCCGAACCGCAATGACGATGTTTGGAGCGAATCCATTACGCCCGTTGATCCGGTCGATCTGGACGCGCCGAATACGACTTTGCCGGAAGCAATGCAAGCGGCTTTGGCAAATCGCCCCGAACTCGAATTGAATCAGACGCAGAAAGACATCAATGCGGTCGATCAAAGATTTTACCGCGAACAAAATAAACCGCAGATCGATCTGGTCGCAAATTACAGTTCGGCAGGAATCGGCGGAAGTCAAAATCCGAGCTTCCGAAACCCGTTTGCGCCGGTCTGCGATCCGCGAACTCAAACGCCCGAACAATATCAAACTTGCTTGACGCAGCAGACATCACAAGCCGCACAACAGCAATCTTTTTTGAATTATATCGGCAATGCGGGCACGACTTTTACGGATGTTTTGGCAAATCGTTATCCGACATTTCGTGTCGGAATCCAATTTAATCTGCCGCTTTTCGGCGACAAAACGGCGAAAGCGCAGTTAGGAAAATCTTTGGTCGAAGGCGAACGTCTGCAAACACAGCGCGAACAGATCGAACAAAATATTCAGGTCGATGTCAGAAACGCTCTGCAAAATCTACGGACAGCCGAAGCGCGGCTTAGAAGCGCGGCGATTTCGCGTGAAAATTCTGTCAAACAATACGAATCCGAACAGCGCAAACTCGATGCCGGACAATCCGACGTTTATCGCGTTTTAGAACGTCAAACGGCTTTAACGGTCGCAAGAAGCAACGAACTCCGCGCTCAAACCGAACTGAACAAAGCGATTGCCGATTTGCAGCGCGCAACCGGAAATTCGCTCAAAGCAAACAACGTCGAAACGCGGTTAAGAAAGTAAGTTTCAAGTTTCAGGTTTCAGGTTTCAAGTCGTTCAAGTTTCGTTTTTCATCATTTATATTTTTCACGAAAACCTGAAACTTGAAACTTGAAACCTGAAACTGTTAAATTATGAAAGCAGTTTATATCAAAGAATTCGGCGGCGCGGAAAATTTGGAAATCCGCGAAGTCGAAGATTTGCCGAAACCGACAGGAAATCAAGTTTTAGTGCACGTCAAAGCGTCGGCGTTGAATCGCGCCGATATTGTTCAAAGACAAGGTTTTTACCCTGCGCCGAAAGGTTATCCCGAACGAATTCCGGGTTTGGAGTTTGCGGGCGAAGTTGCGGAGATCGGTGAAAATGTTACAAATTTTAAGATTAATGACCGCGTTTTCGGCATCACAGGCGGCGGCGCACAAGCCGAATTTCTGCTGACGGAAGCAAATATTCTCGCTAAAATTCCCGAAAATCTTTCGTTCACGGAAGCGGCGGCAGTTCCCGAAGCTTTTATCACTGCTCACGACGCAATTTTTACGAACGGAAATTTGCAGGAAAACGAAACGCTTTTGATTCACGCCGTCGGTTCGGGTGTCGGACTTGCGGCTTTACAGCTTGCAAAAGCGAAAAATATCAAAGTTTTCGGAACTTCAAGAACGGCGGAAAAACTCGAAAAATGTAAAGAATTCGGGCTTGATGAAGCTGTCTTAACGAAAGATTCGGTCGAATTTTCAAACGCAATTCAAGAAAAAAATGGCGGCGTTGACGTGATTTTAGATTTGGTCGGTGCGAAGTTTTTTGAAGAAAATCTGAAAAGTTTGAATATTAAAGGAAGATTGGTTTTGGTCGGTTTGACGAGCGGCAGAACAGCGGAATTCAATCTCGGATTGGCTTTGATGAAACGCGCGAAAATTATCGGAACGGTTTTGCGTGCGCGTTCAAACGCCGAAAAAGCCGATGCGACCGAAAAATTTATTGCGGAAGTTTTGCCGCTTTTCGAATCGGGAAAAATAAAGCCGAATATCGATAAAGTCTTCGATTTTCAAGAAATCCGCGCGGCGCACGAATATCTCGAATCAAACGAAAGTTTCGGTAAAGTTATAATCACATTTTAGCCGCAACTTCATCTGTGACAACACATAAGCCGGAAAATCTTTGCGCTTCGAGTTCGGCAATTTTTCGTTCAGCTTCTTCGTAAGTCAAATTTCGCGCTTCGCATTTGTCGAAGGAAATCACCGACCAACGCGCTTCGCGCAATTCGGGTGTTTTTGGTTCGATATTTTCTTGGTTTTCGGTTGAGTTTTCTGTTTTCGTTTCGTCCATTACTGTCATCATAAATCCATCGGGAAGAGATCGGCGGCAGGCGGAAATTGCCTGAAACCAAACAATTCCTCTTATTCCATTTAATAACAATTAGTTAATTTCGGCAACAAAAATTTTTCAAGAGAATTTTTTAACGCAAAGACGCAAAGGCGCAAAGTTTTTAGAAATTGCCTGCGAAATAAACGAAAGCTACGAAAAAGATCAACGATTGATAAGACAGAAAATTAGTGACAACTCTCAAAATCTTTCGTTATTTTCGTTTATTTCGCAGGTAAATCTTAAAATTAAACTAAAAATTGAAACAAATCCTGGCGGTCGTTGATGTATTCGTAGGGAATTCGCGTGAGTTCCATGCGGGCAAGAAGCGGCTGAAATTCTTCTTTATTTTTGAGTTCGATGCCGACAAGCGCGGGACCTTGTTCGCGTGAAGTTTTTTTGACGTATTCAAAATGCGTGATGTCGTCGTCAGGTCCTAAAGCCGTCAAAAATTCGCGCAATGCGCCCGCGCGTTGGGGAAAGCGAATGATGAAATAATGTTTCAAACCTTCGTAAAGCAGCGAGCGTTCTTTGATTTCTTCGGTGCGCGTGATGTCGTTGTTGCCGCCGCTCACCAAACAAACGACGTTTTTGCCATTGATCTCGTCTTTTATCAAATCTAAAGCCGCGATCGTCAAAGCTCCCGCAGGTTCGGCAACGATCGCTTCTTCGTTGTAAAGCTGTAAAATCGTTGAACAAACTTTCCCTTCGGGAACAAGCAAAACTCTTTCCAAGTTCTCACGGCAAATCTCGAAAGTTGTTTCACCGACACGTTTTACAGCCGCGCCGTCAACGAATTTATCAACCTTTTCGAGCGTTACGATCGCGTCTTTTTCAAAAGATTTTTGCATCGCCGGTGCGCCTTCAGGTTCGATTCCGATCATCTTCGTATGCGGACTCAATTGTCGAAAAACGGTCGAAACACCCGAAGCCAAACCGCCGCCGCCGATCGCTAAAAGTAAATAATCGATCTTCACGTTGGAATCTTTAAAAATTTCCAAACCAACCGTTCCTTGTCCTTCGATGACTTGCAAATCGTCGAAAGGATGCACGAAAGTTGCGCTCGTTTCTTCGCAAAATTTGATCGAAGCTGCAAAAGCATCGTCGAAAGTGTCGCCGACGAGCTGAACTTCAACCTGATCTTTGCCGAACATTTTTACTTGTTTGATCTTTTGATTCGGTGTCGTCGTCGGCATAAAAATCGTGCCGCGAATTTCCATCAAACGACAAGCATAAGCAACGCCTTGCGCGTGATTTCCGGCAGAAGCGCAAACCACGCCTTTCGCTTTTTCTTCCGCCGAAAGCTGCGCCATTTTGTTATACGCGCCGCGAATTTTATATGAACGAACGATCTGCAAATCTTCGCGTTTGAGGAAAATATTCGCTTCGTATTTTTCCGAAAGATTTAAATTCGGCTGTAAAGGCGTGTGAATCGCAACTTTTCTCAAACGCTCGGCGGCTTGGAAAATATTGTCGATGTTGGGAAAAGCAGTTTGTTTGGTTTCGGATTTCATTTTGTTATATTGACGTAAAGACAATAATTTAAAATTATCCGAAAGAAAAACCGAAAAAGCAATAAATTTTTAGAATATTACTTTTTCAGTTTGGTTTTATTGTATAAAAAATTATTCGGTCGAAACCGTTTCTTCTTCGTTCAATGCGGCGTGAAGCGTGTGCCAAGAAAGCGAAGCGCATTTCACACGCGCCGGAAATTCTAAAACTCCGGCGAAAATTTTCAGTTTTCCCAAAGAATTTTCATCCGTTTCCGCGTCGAGTTCGCCTGTCACCATTTTGTGAAATTCGTCAAACAAAACTTCCGCTTCTTCTTTCGATTTTCCCTTGACGGCTTGCGTCATCATCGAAGCCGAAGCTTTTGAAATTGCACATCCTGAACCTTTGAAAGCGACGTCTTTTACTTTGTCGTCTTCCATTTCCACATAGACTCTAAGCGCGTCGCCGCACAGCGGATTATTTCCGTCCGCCGTTCGATTCGCGTTTTCGATTTCACGAAAATTGCGCGGATTTTTGTTGTGTTCTAAAATTACTTCCTGATATAAATCGTTTAATTCCGACATATTTAAATTTTAGATTTTAGATGCGCGATTTGCAATCGCCGTTAAATCTTATCGCCGATCGGCGCGGTAAATTTTTCGTCCGTTACATTTCCCGTATTTTTCACATTTGCAGGTTCAAAAAGTAAAACTTCGACTTCCGTTTCGGCAATCGGACGATGTTCGACGCCGTGCGGAACGATTACGAATTCACCTTCGTTTAATTCTACGATTTTATCGCGAAACTCGATGCGGAAATTGCCTTTTATCGCCAGAAACATTTCGTCTTCCGTTTCGTGTTGATGCCACGGAAATTCGCCGATGAATTTGACGAGCTTTATTTCTTGACCGTTCAATTCGCCGACAACTTTCGGTCGCCAATGTTCGTTTATCAGTGCAAATTTTTCAGCTAGATTTACTTTCATAATTTTCTAGAATAACAGGTCTTTGCATTACTTTGTCGTGAAAAATCGTGTTGCCGAGCTGGAAATCGATGCCGCCGCATTCTTCAAAACCGAATTTTCGATAAAATTTTTGCGCGAGATCGTTGTGCCGCCAAACGGCGAGCCAGATCGTATCGTGATTTCCTTTCACGGCTTCTTTCAAACAGCGTTTCATCAACGCCGCGCCGACACCGAAACCGATAAATTTTTGTCTTGAATAAATACGTTTGACTTGGATCGGATTTTTTCCCGAAACATTTTCGTTTTCCGAACCGAATTCGAGTTTTGCAAAAGCCGCAATTTCGCCGTCGGCTTCCGCCAGAAGAAAAATTGCGTTCGGTTCGTTTAATTCCGAAGTCATTTGCGAGACCGTAAAAGCTTTTTCGACGTAAATTTTCAGATCGTCCTGCGGAATCAAAGGATTTCCGACAAAAGCATCGTAAAACGCTTCTTTACCTAATTTTGCAAGTAATTCGGCATCTTCT
>DAITPE010000349.1:0-6321 GCA_036833775.1 Pyrinomonadaceae bacterium
GCCTTTCGTTTTATTAAGGTTTTCCCTTCGTCGTATCGTCGCGCGAAGTAGATGAACTTCCGCTGTCGCGGCTCGTATTGCCGCTCGAACTGCTAGAACTACTGCTTCCGCTGTCGCGGCTCGTGTTGCCGCTCGAACTACTGCTCGAACTTCCGCTGCTCGAACGGCTCGAATCGTAACTTCCGCTGCTGCTGTCATAACTTCCGCCGCTGCTTCCGCCAGATGATTCATTTCTGTATGTCGATTGATTCATCCGAACAAACGGCGGTGTTTGAACATTCAAGCGTCGGTCTTCCCTGATCTGCGCCTGCGTCGGTTCAGTGGGCGTTGTCGGAGTTGTCGGCGTTGTCGGCGTTGTCGGTGTCGGAGTATGCTGTGTCGGCGGATAATAAATCCACGGATAATATTCCCAAACATTGTAGCCCAAGCCGTAACCATAAGGTGAACGCCAACCACGACCGAATGGCATAAAGCAATACATTCCGCTGATCGGGTCTAAAACCCACAACCCGAAGCTGTCGTAAAAACCCCAATTCTGTCGTCGATACGAATCGAGCAACGACGCGCGCATCGAATCCTTTTGCAGTTTTTTGTTCAACTGCGCCAATTGTTTCGAACGCATTTTGCTCCATTGATCGAGCGAATCGCCATCGTCCTTATCGAATTTAGCAACTTGAAAATCATTGCTCGTCAAAACGGCGCGTCTGCCGCCTTTCACGACATTGATCGCGCTGTCGCCGACCTGCGCCAAGCCTTTCGTGACCGCAATTGTTTCTTTATCGCCGAAAATATCGATGCGGAAAACGCCCGAATCGACAAAGTAATAATTATTTTTCGGCGTTTGCACCGTTACTTTGTAATCGTCGCTCGCGTATACCTCGAAAATCCCGCTGCCTTTCATCAATCCGAGCTTCAAAGTATCGAGATTCGTATCGAGAAACTTGAATTCCGAATTGCCGCCCAAACGCAGATACGAACCCGGATTAAGCAGAATCTCGACTTTCCCCGTAGCATCCGTCGTCACCAAATCTCCGGTTTCGAGCGAATCGCCTTTCAGCAACATTCCGCTTTTTCCGTTCTTTCTGTCAACAAATACCTTCCCTTCGATGAAATTGATTCCGCCGGCTTTTGCCGAGACGACATACAAATCTCCGGCGGCGGCTTTTACTTTGTCGTCAGGACTATTTTGTGCCGATGCAGAAAACGAGACTAAACCTAAAATTCCCGCAATCAGCAGAAACTTTCCTAAAACCTTTCTCATAGCAGACACTCCTTTTTCTAAGAATTTGAAATAATCTTATGCGATTTACGCAACAAATACAATGATTTTACGTCAATCACACGGAACAGTAAGTTTTATTTTCCGAAAAGAAAAATTTGAACAACTATTTGAATCGAGACGTAATCTAAGAGGTTGCTTTCGATTTTGAAAGTAATTTTAAGTGAAGGGGAAAATTATGGCGACTTATCAAGACCCGGTTAAATGTTTCGCACCATTGGAAGTAGTTGAGAGATTGCTCGAAATCCGCGCCGAATTAGGTTATCAAGAAGTAGTTTACCTTGACAGTTCGCTTGATCTGGCTGATTTTTTGGATGCTTTCGGCTTTGACGGCTATTCATTTTCGACCAAGGACGAAAAAATAAATTACGGCGATTATCGTGCGATGGTCGTTCCGGGCGGAGATGCAATTCATTGCTCCGTGACGGGACATTAAAAAGTTTTACAGTTTCCACAACTGAAGTAACGCGGAAGGTTTTAGCGAGAAATTGAAGAAGCCTTCCGCTTCTTCTTTTTAAATCGCTTTCACGATAAAAAGCGTTCCGTCGTCGTCCAAAAACTTTCTTTCCGTAAAATCCGCCACGCCTTTGCGGATATAATCGATCATTTCTTTTGCTGGCAGATGAATGCATTCCAAAACTCTCTGCGCGAATCTTTCGTTGCCGAATTCTTCGCCGTTCGAATTTGCGGCTTCCGTGATTCCGTCGGTGTACATCACCATCACTTGCCCTTGTTCGAAGCGTATAAAATGCTGGTGATAACGCATTCCGTAAAACATTCCGAGCGGCATATCGCCGTATTCGACAAAGCGGTATTCGCCGTCGGGTTTGATCAGAAGCGGCGGATTATGTCCGGCGTTGGAATAAACGAAAGTTTTGTTCGTCGCATCCAGAATCCCGTAAATTCCGGTAATAAATTGATTTTCTTCGACCGAATCCCATAAAAGATTGCTGACTTTTGAAAATGCGATGTGCGGCGCGTAACCGATCTGCGCGCTCGTGCGAAGCGAAGCGCGTAAAAAAGACATCAAAAGTGCGGCAGGAATTCCTTTTCCGACCGCATCGGCAACGATCAAGCCGATCTGATCGTCGAAAAGTTTTACCCAATCGTAATAATCGCCCGAAACTTCTTCGGTCGGAAAAACATACGCGCTGATGTCGAACGAATCGATTTTCGGATCGTGATCGGGAAGAAGTTCGAGTTGAACTTGCCGGGCGATTTCCAACTGCGCCTGAATTCTTTTTTGTTCGATGAGTTGTTCGTAAAGCTGATCTTTTTCGATAATGATCGCAACCTGCGAAGCGAGAAGCTGTAAAAGTTCCAAGTCTTCTTCGGTGTAAGAATCGAGCTGATCGCTTTCGAGATCGAAAACGCCGATAACTTTATCGTTTGAAATGATCGGCGCGACCATTTCCGAACGCGTCTGTTCGCGGGCGTGAAAATATCTTTCGTCTTGGCTGACATCGCCCGAAATCAAAGGTTTTCCCGTCTGCGCGACGTAGCCGATAAATCCTTCGCCCATTTTAATGCGCGGTTCGACGAGGGCGAAACTGATTTTATAACCGCGAATCGCACGAGATTTGAAAACGAACGGATTTTCGCCCGATTTATTTTCCGCGATCAGATAAATTCCCGCCGCGTCGTAATGAATCAGCGAACCGAGCGTGTCCATCACGAGCTTCAGCACTTCGTCGAGATCGAGCGAACGGCTGATTCTTTTCGTAATGTCCAAAAGCAGACGAAGTTTATCGACCGTCTTTAAATTTTTATCGGGAATTGAAGTTTTATTGTTCGATTCGATCATTTGTGGTCAATCAGAATTGTAAATTATAAATCATCGACCCGTAATTTCCTACAAAAGATTGAAAAACGTATGTTTACGCGCCAATTATTAATATTCGCCGCTCAAAATATTCGTTTTATAAGTTTCCCACAGACGCGAAACTTTGATTCGATATTCAACCAATTCACGGCTGACGTTGAAATGTCTGGCGATTTCGCGTGAAGTTTTGCCTTGTTCGACGAATCTTTTCAGCGCGGAATACGGAACTAAAGCCGCCGCGCCGATCGAATATGCTTCTTCTTCGATGTCGTGATTGTAATCTCTGGCGATGATCTTTCCTTCCTTGTTTCGATTTTCAACCGATAAACGCGACGCTTTATGCCCCATAAAAACGTGACAGATTTCTTCCATCAGCGTTGCGTTTTGACGATTTTCGCCATGAGTCGGGTTTAGAATAATTAGTTTTCGCCCATCGGGAAGCGTTTGCGAACACGCGCCGCCCGACCAAGCATCTTTGCCGTCGCCAATTAAATGTTGTTTAGTTTCTTCGGATAAAAAAGGTTCGATCTGTTCAAATGAAGCAACGAGCAGTTTCGCGTAGCGCGCAAGTTCGAAAGGATTCAGTCTGTCGTCGTCACGCAATAATCCGGCAAAATCCCGCAAACCGATCGCGCGAATCTCGAAATGTCTGCCTTTTCTGGTCGGCGGAAGCTCGGAAGTATTCACGGGAAAAGATTATACACCCCTTTTTGCGAATGAATTAAAGGGTTCGTCTATTTTTTATCAAACGATTTAATCTAAACAACAAGACGGACGCAACAGTAACGAAAGCCCCAATCCATAAGATCGTCAAAATTTTACCGGGAAGAACAGCAGCGCCATAAACGAATAAATAAGTAATTCCAATCACTGCTAATGAAATCAAAATCAAAGTGAAATTGATTTTAAGCCATATTACAAATTTCGATTCCACTGCATTTGAGAATTTTTTGGTAATCAGTGAATAAACAAAAAAAGCGTTTGCGATTAGAAAATTAGTCAACAATGATGAATACTCAAAATCAATTAAATGTGACAGATAACTCAACAAAATTTGAAGCAAAACAATCACTATAAATAGATTCGTTACTTCTTTATTATTATAAATCGTGTTCACGGGAAAAGATTATACACTGATTTCCACGATTTTCTGCAATTGAACCTCGTGCAGAATGTTTGCCGACTCGCAAATTACCCGAACGGCGGGCAATTTGCGAGCCGCAGGTTTAATTAAAACCTGAATTTGATGCCGACCTTATCGACTTCCTTGTATTCCGAATCGACATCTTCGGTCGAAAGCGCGACGCGGTAGTTTTTCGATTGTTTTTGTTTGGTAATTAAAAGATCGTCCTTCGTTTTGAGCAGATCGGCGCGGTTGTAAACCGAGATTTCAAAGTTGTAACCGTGCGTAATCGCGTCTTTCGGACAAGCTTCGACGCAGAAACCGCAGAAAATACAGCGTCCGTAATCGATGTTGTAAACTTTCGCGTAGCGTTCATCGCGTCCGACGCGTTCTTCATACGGACGCGGATCGTCCTGCGCTTCGATGTAGATACAATCCGACGGGCAAGCCGCCGCGCAAAGATAACACGCCACGCATTTTTCCTTGCCGTTTTCGTCAACGTGCAAAAGATGCTGACCGCGATAACGCGGCTGAACCGTGATCGGAACATCAGGATATTGAACCGTCCATTTTTCACGCGGAATCTCGGAAATAGTCCGCTTCATTCCTAAAATAACGGCTTTAGTCGATTTGAAAACATCACTTAAGATTGACATAAATTTATGAAATTGAAAGAAAAATCAAGAAGTTCGATTATAACAAAAAGCCTGCTTCAATCCAATCGAAACAGGCTTTTTATCAAATTGACGGACTAATTAAAACCTTCCCGCAAATGCGCCGAGAACTTGCAAAATAATAACCACGATCGCCAGCAAAGTGCCGATACCGCCCGTGATCATTCCACCTAAAGCCAGCCCGCGACCGCCGTAAAGATGGGGTTCGTTTTCGGCTTTTCCTTTAGCGATAAAGCCCGTGATCAATCCTGCCGGTCCGGTCAAGATCGAAAAACAGCACAGACAACTCAAAATTCCCAACACGAGCGAAACGATCGCCAGCGTTTGATTTTGCCCGCCGACACCAGCCGGTGGCGGCTGAAACGGCGTGTTTTGTCCGATATTCTGATTTTGCCAACTCGGTTCGGGCGACGGCGGCGGTGTCCAATCGCTTTGTTTGACAGGCTGATTGAACGGCTCGTTCTGCTGACCGAAAGGTGTCGGTTTAAACGGATCGTTGACGGGTTCGTTCACGATCGGTTCGGGGTCTTTAAAGCTCGGCAATGGCGTTGAAGGCGCTTCAAACTTCGTCGGTTTCGCGTCATCGAACGGCGACGGAATTGCCGCATTGAACGGCGAATTATAATTTTCCTTCGGCGGGTCGACTTTCGGCGGTTCATTGACCGGCGGTGTCGGCGCGTCGAATTTGAAAGGTTCGCTGATCAGCGTCGGCGGTTCGGAATAATCCGGCTCGACGGGCGGTGTCGGCGGTTCAAAGTTCGTAACTTTTTCCTCGACGGGTTCGGATTTCGGTTCTTCCGCGTTCGACCAATTAAACGGCGGCGGCGTGACGCTCGGCTCGTTGAATTTAGGCGGCTCGGGAACATTGAAAACAGGCGTTTCATCCTGTTTCGGTTCGGCAAAATCTTCCGGCGATGGAAGCGGCGGAAATGATTCCTGCGGTTCTTCCTGCTGCGGTTCGTCCAATTTCAATTCTTGGCGCAATTGCGCTTCGGGAATAAAAGAAGTTTTCAGCGGATCGTGTTCTTCGGGCAATTGCAAAAGATCGCCCGATTCATCGCTTTTCGGCGCAGTGCCGACCACGGTTTTAAATGGGTCGTCGGGCGGGATCAGCGATGCAAAATCTTCGGGTTTTCCGACTGTCGTTTTATAAGGATCATCTGTCGGCGGGGTTTCGACAATATCCAACAAAGGCGTGCCGTCGGTTTGGCAAAAGCGCATCGAATCGGGAAATTCTTTACTGCATGTCGGGCATTTTTTCATTCGTTTTTCTTTCCTCTTATAAAAGTTTTCTGAGTTGCGGAAAGTTACGGATAGTTTTCAGAAAGTTCAGTCAAACTTCATAAAATTCGCTGTTATTGCAACAACTACTATCTGCAACTTTCTGCAACTGCCCGAAACTCTAAAACTTTTATAGCCTTTT
>DAITPE010000350.1:0-6315 GCA_036833775.1 Pyrinomonadaceae bacterium
TCCCGAACGATGCGCCCAAAGCGTAAAAACCGCCAAGCCCAATCCGCCCAAAACAACAAACGCGGCAAGCAAAGCGTTTCGCAAATCGCGCAAACTGAAAATCTGTCGCAGAACTTTGAAATCCATTTAACATTTATCATTCATCATTTATCATTCGTCATTTATCATTCGTTTCGAAATAAAAACCGTCTAAACGGAGGTCGAAAGTTGATAAATGTTCAATGATAAATGATAAATGTCTAGATCGGGACGCTGACTTTTTGGAGAATGTCGTGCAAAATTTGTTCGGCTTCGCGCATTTTTTGTTTCGAACTTGACGTGCGCGAATTGACGATGATACGGTGCGCGAAACACGGCAGAATAAGGCGTTTGATGTCGTCGGCGATGCAGAAATCGCGTCCTTCGATCAACGCTAAAGCTTGCGCCGAACGAAACAGCGCGAGTGTTCCGCGCGGGCTGATGCCGAGTTCCAAAACTTCGGATTTGCGCGTCATTTCGACGATCTGAAGCAGATAATTAACGAGCGCATCGTCAACTTTGACTTCGGCGGCACGCGCCTGCAATTCCAAAAGTTCGTTTTCGCTCATGACGGGGCGCACAAATTCGAGCGGATTGCGCGTTTCGCGGTCGCGCAAAATGCGCCGTTCGTCTTCCAGATTCGGATAGCCGATGTGCAGACGCATCATAAATCTGTCCAATTGCGATTCGGGAAGCGGATAAGTCCCGTGATGTTCTGCCGGATTTTGCGTTGCGATGACCATAAACGGCAGCGGCAACGGACGTGAAACGCCTTCGACCGTGACCTGTTCTTCCGCCATCGCTTCGAGCAAAGCGGATTGCGTTTTCGGCGTGGCGCGGTTAATTTCGTCCGCCAGAACGATATTCGAAAAGATCGCGCCGGGTTTCCATTCAAAATTTCCGCTGCGCTGATTGTAAACCGAAAGCCCGATCACGTCCGACGGCAAAAGGTCTGACGTAAATTGAATTCGCTGAAACGACAAATCCAAAGCGCGCGCCAGAGCATTTGAAAGCGTTGTTTTACCGATTCCCGGAACGTCTTCGATGAGCAAATGACCTTTCGCTAGAAGTGCAACGAGCGCGAATTTGACGGTTTCGGGTTTGCCTTTGATAACGCGTTCGATCGCCGCTTGCAGCGCACGAATTTTCGTAGTTGCATCGAGAGCAAAATTCGCGGGTTCGTTGGTAGTTTGTGTTTCGGTGGTAATCCAATCTCTCATTTTTATTTGTTCGGCAGAAACGCGCCTTTTTTATTTTACAAAATTATTGCGACAAACTGCATCAAATATTTTTGCCAAGACTTAATTATAGATGCTTATTTTCGGAAAAAGTTCCAATAAGTTTTACGTTGGTTGCATTTTACTGTAAAAAACATCTAAAATTTTGAAACTTCTATTAATAAACTTCGTGAAGAAGAATCGGAGGAAATTTTTTCTAAAAGTATGAATAACTTACGCAATCGCCGGAAAGACCAACGCGGTTTTAACTTGATCGAATTAATGATCGTGATCGCCATCATCGGCTTGCTGATTGGTGTCGGCTCTTACGCTTGGAGTTCGATGATCAAAAGCGGAAACGAAGCGACCGCCGCGCAAACGATGGACAAGCTCCGCACGTTTCAAACTCAATATGCCGCCAAAAATCGCGGTAAGTTTGCCCCTAATTTCGACGAACTTATCAGATCGGTCGGTTTAGATTCGAAATTTGCCGGAGAAAATCCCGTTATAAACGGATATATTTTCAAAATGACCGTCGAAGAACCATCGGGCAACAAACCTGCGTCATTTGCAGTCACCGCTGATCCGCAGGTTTCCGAAGGCGTTCAAGCAACGGGAACGCGGCACTTTTATACCGATTCGACACTCGGAACGATCAAAGCAACCGAAGAAAATCGTCCCGCAAAGGCAGACGATCCTTCGATTTAATGATATAGTTTAATGAATTTCAGCCGACTTAGCTCAGTGGTAGAGCACTCGCTTCACACGCGATAGGTCACAAGTTCAAATCTTGTAGTCGGCACTTTATTTTTAGCGGAAGAGCGTTTTTATCGACGCTCTTTTTTATTCTTTTCTTAAGTTTTCGATCACGTTTTCGATCTCGGCGAGCTTTTCGACGGGCATATCTTTGAGCATTTCGCGGATGTTCGAGAGTTTTTGTGTGCGTTTTAGTGTGTGCAAAGGATGATCTTCCGCTAACGGTGATTTTTCGTTCGGTTTCCAATCGAAAAGGTCGTTCGGTGTGCAGTAGAGCATTTCACAAATAGCTTCGATATGGCTGACGGTGACGCTGATGCAGTAATAATTTAGAAACTTTGACGCGGTGGCGGGCGAAATTCCGGCTTTCACCAGCGCGGCGTGCGGCTTTTCGATTTCACGCAATTTGAGCATTCTTTTCGGGTTAAAAATCAACATTGTGTATTCTCCTTATTAATTTTCAATTATAATATCACGAACTAGGCTTTGCACTTATATTCAAGATTTACTGCATAATCGCGCATATTTGCATTCAAATCATCAAAATATTCGACGTTTATTCACTTTTTTTGAATATAAGTGCAAAGCCCACGAACTATATTTATAATATCACGAAGTTGAATCATAATATCACGAAGTGCAATTATAATATCGAGAAGTACATTTATAATATCAAGAAGTGTATATATAATATTGCGAAGTACACTTATAATATCGAGAAAGGTAATTACAATATCTTAAAGCGCAATTATAATATCGCAAAGTGTAGTTATAATATTGCGAAGTATAACTATAAAATCACGAAGTGTAATTACAATATCGCGAACTAATTTCCTGAATTCAAACTTATTCTTTCAGATTTCACACTCTAATTCTGAGGCTTTGCACCAACTACCTAAAAATTTAAGCGGTTTGAGTGTAAATTGTTCCGCAGTTCAAACTTTAGTTTGAATTACGCTCAAAACTTCAAACTAAAGTTTGAACTCTAAACGCATTCGGGCATGTCAAAATGAAAAATATCTTTATATCCGGCAATTTTTACGGGTAATAAGTGATCGTTCGGTATTCGATGTAATAGGTTTCGTATTGTTCTTTACCCTTTTTCATTGTGACCTCGGCTCTCGTTCTTTTTATCCAGTTGCCTTTTTCGTCGTAAACGGCGTTCAAATATTTGTATGTGGCTTCCGGCGTATCGGGCTGTGAAGTGCGGTAAGAAATATAGCCTGTTTCGTTGCCCTTTTCGTCTAAAAAATCGACATATTTCCAATTCAGTTTGCCGTCTTCGTCGTATGCGAGAGTTTCCTCCTGCCCGTTTTGATAACGGTAAATGTAATGCATACTTTTCTCGCCTTTGTTATCGGTCAAGGTTTTTTTAACCAATTTTCCGTTTTCATATTCAAATTCGTAACTCATATCGAAACGCGGATCGGAAGTTTTTTTACTTTCTTCTTTCGGTTTCACACCGACGGCAACGGTGCGGAGTTCATCGCCGAATCTGATAGAACCCGAACGGCTGACGCGTTTGTTGTCGAGATAGCCATAAACGCTGATCTGTATCGGTATGCCTCGATATTCGTAATTTATTTGCTTTAAATAATTGCCTTGCTCGTCAAATTCGTAATAATTCGACATCGTTTTCCCGACACCTTTGGTAATTCCGACAAAGCCTTCGGATTGTTCGCTAACGGTTTTTACTTTGCCCTTTAATCCGTCGTTTTGGGCATCGGAAGTTTGGCGTTTGACGGCAGGTGTTTGCGGAAGTGCTTCGGGCGTTGCTTCGGCGATCTTTTGCGAATAATCTGTCGGCTTTGTCTTTTGAGCGAGCGCGGCAAGCGTGAAAAGCAGTAAAAATATGATCGTGACAGTTAAGTTTTTCATAATCGATTTCAGGTTTTAATAGAAGCTATCTCAAAAATATTTCCTCTGCTGATCGCGTCGCGATTGAATGAATTTAGCCGTGCAATTTATTGCACGGTCAAGTTAAAGTTAAAGTTTGCGTCGCGTCAGCGACGATTGATAAACGATTGAAAAAATAATCAGTTGCCGCTGACGCGGCACGAATTTCAACACTTAATTTCAGTGGATTGAAATCCACGGCTAAATTCTTTTAGTCGCTCACGCGACAATCAAAAATATTTTTGAGATAGCTTCTAAATAATTTTCAGAATCTGTGAATAAATGATAAGCGAATTTTGATGAAATTTACAAGATTTTTCCGTTCGCCGAAAGTTTATTTCCAAACGATTCGATAAGCTTGCGGAACGTAGTTTGTCATTAAATTGAAGTTGATATATTCGACCAAAATGTGTTTATCTTCGTAACTGTTATTATTTTTTTTATATTCTTCAGGAGTAAATACCGCATTTTTTTTAGGCTTCATCAATTCGGAAAGTTTGTCGTAGTTTTCCTGTGTCAATTTGCCGAAAACTAATTTGACGGCGGTTCTAAAAGGTTCGCCGCCGTCGCCGTTCAATAATATTTCTCGCGCCTTGTTTTTCCTGCCGTATTTGACGGATACGGACATACTGCCTTTTTTGTAGCAAGTTAATTCTCCGGTCAAACACGGGCAAGTAATTTTTTCTCTTTGATCGTTAAAACAGAGTTGATTTGAAAGCTCTGCTTCGCTGATTTGCTTGAATTCCTTTTCGATCCATTCCTTTTTCGGCGGTTTGGTTTTGATGGAAGCGCGTTTCGTCTTCTGCGCTTCGGCGGCGGCGGCAAACGATAGAATGAGCAATAAAGACAGCAAAATATTCAAGGTTTTCATAATTTTAACGACGACGTTTTATCAATAACATATTAGATGCAAATTTTACTACGCTCCAACTTTTACGCTCCAATTTTTTATGTCAGTGCGTAATTTATGTGAATCAAGAGTAGAAAAATAACTCTGCGCTCTCTGCGGCTCTGCGTGATTAATAACTTTGATTCTGTGATGAAAAGTAAAAATAGCTTCGTAAATTTCACGCAGAGCCGCAGAGAGCGCAAAGAAAATCACCGATCTGCGTAGAATATCTCTACTCTTGATTCGCATAATTTATTTTATTCAAGATTTCTTTCGTTTCTCCGATAAGTTGTAATTAAAGAGATTTTTATCCGAAATTCTCTTTATTCTCCTAATATTTTGCAGATCGGCGGCATATCACACGCCGATTTTGTCTATAAAAAATACTCTTTCAGTTCATTAAAAATCAGTTAACCGATAATTCGCACAATGAAAACAAATCAAATTTTATTCGAATCGAAAAACAAACAAATAGAAGCATTAACCAATAAAAATCTCGAAAAGAACCACATCAAAGCCGACCGAATGTTTGCGGTTTTGATGGTTATTCAATGGCTCGTTTCGATCGTTTTGGCGTTTGTCGTTTCGCCTTTGACGTGGAACGGCGCGGAAGCGGCGACGCATACGCACGTTTACGCGGCGTTCCTTTTCGGCGGCGTGATGACGGCGGCAACCGTCGTTTTAGCGTTTCTCAATCCGGGTAAAGCCTTGACGCGGCACGTCATTGCCGTCAATCAAATGCTGATGTGCAGTCTGCTCATCCATCTCACGGGCGGACGCGTGACGACGCATTTCTATATCTTCGTTTCGCTCGCGTATCTTTCCGTTTACCGCGATTGGACGGTGCTTTTGACGGCAACCGTCATTACCGCCGGCGACCACGTTTTGCGCGGCGTCGTTTACCCGCAATCGATCTTCGGCATCACGACCGTTAATCCTTGGCTGATCGTCGAACACGCAATTTACGTCGTGTTTGAAGACGTGATCTTAGTCTTGGCTTCGGTGCGCGGTGTGGCGGAAGTGAGAGATAATGCGGCGAAACAGGTCGAGGTCGAAATGAATAAATTCGAACTCGAACAGCGTCAGGAAGAAGTCGAAAGATACGGGCGCGAAGCGGAAGAAAATCAAAAATATCTAACCGCAAGCGTGGAAACGATCCTCAAGGAAATGGGCAAATTTTCAAACGGCGATCTGCGTGTGCGTGTCGAAAAAGAACGCAACGACGCGATCGGCGAACTTTTCGACGGCTTTAACCGCGCCGTTGCGAATACGAGCAAATTGATCCGGGAAGTTACCGAATCGGCACAAAGCGCGGCGTTTGCTTCGACACAGATCAGCACTTCGACGCAATCGATCGCCGCGACTGCCGAAGAACAATCGGCGCAGAGTTTGGAAATCACGTCCGAAGCCGAAGAAATGAACCGCGCCAACTCAAAAAGCGAAGAATTCATCCGTCAAACGCTCGAAACCGCCAACAAGAACGGTGAAGCCGCAAAAGACGGTCAAAACGTCGTCGGAAAAACGCTCGAAAAGATCGAA
>DAITPE010000351.1:0-6297 GCA_036833775.1 Pyrinomonadaceae bacterium
AAAACCTTTTCGCTCGGTTTCGAGCCGATCTATTTTTTTCATACGGCTTTCGGCGGACTAATTTTCGGCTGGCTGACAATTAAAAGCCGCAGCATTTTGCTTGCGATTCTCGCACACGGCTTAGCCAATTTTTTCGCGGCTTTGGTGCAAATGTTGAAATGATTTTTTGAAAATTTCAGCTTTGATTTTCAAAAAGTTCGAGAAATCTTTCGCGGTAATTTCGGCTCAAAGTGATTTTCGCGCCCGTTTGCAAAACGACATCGTAATCGCCGCTGAACATCGGATGAAGCTCTTTGATGCGGTCGATATTGACGATCGTCGAGCGGTGAATCCGTAAAAATTTGTCGGGATCGAGTTTCGATTCGATCGAATTCATCGTTTCGCGGATCAAATGCGATTCGCGCCCGACGTGAAGTTTTAAGTAATTTCCGGCGGCTTCGATCCAATCGATTTCGTCGGTTTTCAAAAAGAAAACGCGTCCGACCGATTTGACGACCAATCTTTCCAAATATTTTTTCTCGGTTTTCAGATCGGCGATGAGAGAAGCGATTCTTTCGTCCAGATTTCCGCGTTTTTTGTTTTCGATATGTTCGCACGCACGCGCAACGGCTCGGCTGAAACGCTCGCGGTTAAAAGGTTTTAGAAGATAATCGAGCGCGGAAGCGTCAAAAGCTTGAAGCGCGTAATTGTCGTAAGCCGTCACAAAAATTATTGTCGGAAGCGATTTCGCATCTAGCGATTTGATGACTTCAAAGCCGTTTTTTTCGGGCATTTGAATGTCGAGAAACACCAATTCGGGATTTTCTTTTTTGATAAATTCGATCGCTTCCGCGCCGTTTCCTGCTTCACCGACGATTTCGATCTCTTTTTCATCGCGCAAAAAACGCCGCACACGGTCACGCGCCAGAGGTTCATCGTCAACAATTAAGGTTTTAATTTTCATTTATGATTTTGCCCACAAAATACACGAAAATAACGAAAATAAATTGAAGTTTTTTGCACTTCTTTCGTGCTTTTCGTGTATTTCGTGGGCAAATTTCTTATATTTCAGTTTCCCGAAACGGAATCGTTAAATTTACTTGAAACCCTTTGTTTTCAGCGGCTAAACTGAACTTATGATCTTTGCCGTAAAGATGTTTCAAACGCTTTTTCGTGTTTGAAATGCCGACGCCTTCGGACAAATTTTCGAGTTTGTCGGACGAAACGCCGATGCCGTCGTCGTTTACGCTCAAATTCAAACTTCCGTTGTTTCTGACAGCATTGATCTCGATTTTTCCGCCTTCGATGCGCGGCGCAAGACCGTGTTTGATGGCGTTTTCGACGAGCGGCTGCAAGATCATATTCGGAACTTTTGCGTCCAAAGTTTCGGGCGCAATTTTCATTTCAACTCTTAAACGATCTTGAAAACGCATTTGTTCGATCTCAAGATATTTTTTCAAAAATTCGAGTTCCTGTTTCAAAGAAATTTCCTGAACTTCCAATTTTTCGAACGACATTCTCAATAAATCTGAAAGATCGCCGAGCATTCTTTCGGCGGCTTCCGCGTCTTTGTAAATGAGTTCGGAAATTGCATTTAAAGTGTTGAAAAGAAAGTGCGGTTGAAGCTGCATCTTTAAAACTTGCAGACGCGAAGTTGCGAGTCTGGCTTCGAGCTGCGAAGTTTGCAGTTCGCGTTCGCGGTATTTTTGGTAATAACTGTAAGCCGATTTGATGCCGACCACACCCCAATAAATTAGGAAACTTAGGTGTAAATTAATATAGACAAAGAACTTGTAAGCTTCGAGAAAATTGGCAAATTCGCGGTTTGGCGGATAACCGAGTTTTGTCAAAATAAAAGCGTCGATCGCTTGCTGAAAAAGCGCGATAATCAGGCTTGCCAATAAATGGATTGGCAAAGATTTTTGCCATTTTCCGGCTTCAAACGGAAATTTTCGCGCTAAAAATAAGATCAGCGGACTCAAAATAAACCAAACGTAACCCGAAACCATTTGCCACGAAAGGATTTTCCAAAACGGAACGGGATTTTTTGAAAGCTGATTTTGAAGCGCGAATTGGCTGGCGAAAAAAAATCCGAAAAGAGTCCAAACAGCCCAAATCGCGAGCCATTTGATCCATTTTCGGTTCAATTGCGTTTCCTGCGTCATTCGTTTATTCAAAACCTTTTTCCGCTTTTCGGCAAGAAATTAGTGATGAAATGATTGATTTTTTTGACGAGACGCTAAAATTTTGCGTGTTCCTTTAATCTTTCCTCGAGCAATTTTGTCGAAACGGTCAGAAAATCGTATGCGGTTATCAAACCGACCAACTTTCCATTGTTGACCACAGGCAAACAACCGATGTTTTTTTCGCGCATTATTTGAAGTGCTTCGAGCGTCGGTGTTTCGGGCGCAATCGTGATTAGATTTTTCCGCATCACGTTTTTGACGACGATTTCTTGATTGTTTTTTGGCAAATGAAGCGAAAAAACCTGCAAAAGATCGCGGTGTGAAATGATTCCGACAAGATTTCCTTCATCGTCTTCGACCGGAACGTGGCGAATATGTTTCCAATCCATTAAATTTGTCGCAAGCTCGAGCGCATCTTCGGGGCGAACCGTGAAAAGATCGCGCGACATAAATTGTTCGACCGTTAAATAATTATCGATCCAATCGGATTTCTCTTCTATTTCCGCTAAATTCCATTCGTGCAAAGGTTTACCTTCTTCCTGATTTTTTTTCATCGCGCACACGAGCGTTCGCAAACGAACATTCGGCTTGGCGGTTTTGTCCATTGCCGCGAGCGAATCGAGCATCCATTGTGCGCCCGTTATGTCTTGTGAAACGCGTTTTTCCAAGATTCCGAGATATTTTTCGATGTCGGCTTCGTCAACATTTGCGGTTTTCAAACCTTTTCGGGCGATCGGCAAAAGTTCTTCCAGAATCAATTTTTGCGTGCGGTAAGTTTTTCCGTCAAACCAGACCAACTGCGAACGCAAACCGTTTCGCGCCGCGCTGAAAAAATTGGTTTTCGCATCGTCGAAAGCCATTCTTTCCGTCACATCGCCGAATTCCTGCGGCAGACCGATCATCAAACCGAGAAAAAAGGCGGCATTTGCCATTTCATCGGCAATTGTCGGTCCTGCGGGAAGAAATCTCGCTTCGATCCGCAAGCTCGGTTTATTATTCATCACACCGTAGCAAGCGCGATTCCAACGCCAGATCGTACCGTTGTGCATTCGCCAAGCGTCGAGCGTGGGAATTTTTCCTTGTTTCAAACTTTCAAGCGAATCTTCTTCCAATTCACGCGTCAAAATGATGCGAAAACGTGAAACGTCTTCACGAAAAATTTCGAGAACCGATTTTTTCAGCCAATCTCTGCCGAACGTGACACGCGCCTGTTGGCTTCGCTCCTGTTGAACGGGCGAACGTTCGTCAACCGCACTCTGAAAAAGCGCGAGCCGCGTTTCTTGCCATAAACGCCGACCGAGCAATATCGGCGAATTGACGGCGGCGGCAAGCACGGGCGCGGTGACGGCTTGCGCCCAATTATAATATTTGACGAAATCCTTCATCCCGACCTGCAAATGAACCTGAAAGCTCGTATTGCAGAATTCGACAAAAGTATCGTGAAGATGCAGACGCAACTCGTCTAAACCTTTGATGTGAATGACGCGTTCGCCGCCGTGAAGCGCGGTTAAAATGCGGTTCATCTCCGAATAACGCGGACTCGGCGTGAGATTTTTTTCGACCAGATCGGATTGCTGAATGGTCGGCAAAATTCCGCATAAAACCATATCGGCATCGAAATGTTCGGCAGCTTTTTTTACGACTTTGGTGACATCGTTGAGTTCATCTTCGAGTTTTTGCAGGCAATTTCCGGTAAAATCGAGCGGCGTTAGATTAGCTTCGAGGTCGAAACGCCCGATTTCAGTCGTCAGGCGTTTATCTTTTGCCGTATCCATTATTTCAAGCGCGAGCGGCGCGGGATGCATGGCAGAATCTATCAAAAACATTTCCTGTTCTGCACCGATTCTTAAAACGTCTTCTTCCATCAAACCGTCGGCAATCATTTTTTCGAGAGCCTGCAAATCGTTCAAAACGGCTTTCGTAAATTGCCGCATACGGCTTTCATCCGTTTGCGTTGAAACATTTTTCTCGCCCATATCAATCACCTGACGAAATTTATTCGTCTCTCACAAAAATTTTGGGTTATACTTTGGTTAAATATAAAGAGAACTGATTGAATTATATGCCAGAAATTAAACAAACTAAAGAGCAGTTAGAGCAGCGACGTAATGAAATCAGCAACTTATTAAGCCGTGTCAACAACGATTTGCAAATCGAATTGGACAACGATACGGAAGAACAGGCGATACAGGTCGAACAAAATGAAGTTTCGGTCACGATCGAAGCCAATTTACGCAAAGAATTAGCCGAGATCGAAGCTCGTCTGCTCGATTTTGACGAATAATGCGAAAATTTTAATTTCCGATCGAAGAAAAGTCTCGCTTTTCGCAAACTTTAAAATTTTCTGAAATTGTATTTAGTGCCGTAAATAAAGCCTCAAACGGTTGCTAACTATTTTGTTCACAATAAATTTATCTAATTTGAGAAAATTTTTATTGACAAGACAAATCTTTTGAGAGTAACCTTACAATACATTTTTTTTACCCGTTTGCTGAAAATTCAGCAAAATTTCAGTTTAATCGAGTCTTTACTTAAAGATTTGACGTATATTAAGCATTTTTTTCCGGTAAGTTCATTAATAATTTATTCGGAGTCGGCTTAGTTTAACAAACTGAAGCCAATTTCTCCCAAAGGTTGTTTTTATCTTAAATTCTATTTTATTCTCGATATTTACGGGAAAATAAATAAAATTATAAGATAAAACACACAAGTTTCATCGTGTGATCCTTACGGGAGAACACGATTTTTTTACTTTGATTTGAGGTAAAAATAAAAACCGACAAGCAGTTGCAGCTACTTGTCGGATTAATGAAAACGCCTGCGATTGTTGATGCACAGGAGAAATCATTCGCAATATGAATCCTACCTTATTCAGCAATCTAAAGGCAACTATAACCGACAGTTAAGAGTAATCGGAGAGAAACAATCTCCTTTGTTCACTTAAGTCGAAAACCGACGAATTCGAAATATGAGTTCGTTTGATATTAATTTGTTGCTGCTGATTATGGATTCGTTAATACCGACTGCCATTCGTCGTCTTTTCTTTAGCATTCCGGTCGAAGAAACACGCTTTGCAAAACGCGGATTTCGGGCGACTAAACCTGCCGTTGTCAATCATTTAGAAAAAATCGGGGCGAGTTTTCTCGACGGTTATCATTCTGCGCTTTGTGCAGTTGATTTTGCCGATCTGGAAAATAATCTCGAAAAAATCGAAGCAAATTATCGCGGATTTTCTTATGAAGGCGCGGCAATGTCTTTGGCATTGCTCGATCGTCTTTCACTTTTGAAAAAAACGCGCATCGAAGATTTTCTGAATGGCGAAGCCGAAAAACATATTTATATGGTTTACGTCGGCATCGGCTGGGCTTTGGCGCGTCTGCCTTGGACGCGCCGACGCATCGTGCAAAGCATTTCAAATCTTGATTCTTTGCTCAAATGGCTGGCGATAGACGGTTTCGGCTTTCACGAAGGCTATTTCAATCCGCGCCGCTATTTTCATTCGGAAATTTCGTTAAATTCACTTCCCGAATATGCGAAACGCGCTTTCACACAAGGACTCGGACGAAGTCTTTGGTTTGTCGAAGGCGCAAGCGTCGAGCATATTTCGGAAATGATTTTGAAAATGCCGAAAGAAATGCGGGCAGATTTGTGGAGTGGAATCGGTTTGGCGTGCGGATATGCGGGCGGAGTCGAAATCGTAGAATTGGAAAAATTGAAAGAGCGTTCGCAAGAATATCTTCCGTTTGCCGCACAAGGCGTTGCATTTGCCGCGAAAACGCGGCTTCGCGCTGAAAATGCGGCAATTCATACGGAAAACGCTTGCCGAATAATCTGCGGTCTTTCCATCGAAGATGCGGCTTTTTTGACGGATACGACGCTCAAAAAACTTCCTGAAACCGACGATTTGAAATTACCGAAATACGAAATTTGGCGGCAGCGAATACAACAGGAATTTTCGCGTGAGGTCATTTATATATGAAAAAAACACAGAATTTTTTCCAACGAAATGCAGTTCGCTTTGCGGCTTTGGCGGTGATCGTTTCGTCCTCGATGCTGGCGCGGGTGCGAACGATCCCGGCCTCGAAGGCGAAGTCCCAGACGCCGCCGAGGATGTCGGCCTTCGGCACGACCT
>DAITPE010000352.1:0-6270 GCA_036833775.1 Pyrinomonadaceae bacterium
CGAATGAAACGAAAAAAGAAAGAGAAAAAACAAATTTATCAAACCTTTTTTCTTTTCTTTTTTTCGTTCTTTTCGTTCATTTCGCAGGCAAATTTTCTTTATTTTTTAACTTGGCGTTGAAAATTTTTTTGTAGATCGAGCCGCTCGGTTGAAGTTTGCTTTCGTAGATGACGATTTCGGAAACTTCAAATTCGCGCGGTTCGATTTGTGTTTCGAGATGTTTTTTGACTAATTCCGCAGAGTTGCACGCATCTTTTATCCGCGCGATCGTCAGATGCGGATGATAATTTCTTTGCTCGCTTTCAAAGCCGACCGGTTTGCATTCTTTTTCTAAACTTTCATTGATTTTCGTTAAGTTTCCGCCTTTATCTTCAACGCCGATCCATAAAACCTTCGCGTTTCGCGGATGCGGGAAAACTCCGTTTTCACTTAACGACAAAGTAAATTTCGTCTGCTTTTCGGCAATTTCCGCGACGATCTTTTGCACTTCCGCTAACTGAATTTCGTCCGCATCGCCGAGAAATTTGAGCGTTAAATGTAGTTTTTCAGGTTTATCCCAATTAACACGAACATCTTTGAAATCGTTCTTCAATTTTTGAATATAATCGGCAACTTTCCGGCGCGATTCGGCGTTTATATCAACTGAAATAAATGTTCTGATTTTCATAATCTTGTTTCAATTAACCTTGAACAATTAACTATTTACACGATAATTTGTTAAAATTTTTTCCGCAATGAAATTCGTCAAAATCTTAATCGTCATCTTTATTCTTTCAATTATCGCGCTCGGCGGCACTTCTTTTTGGATCTACAGATCGATGACCGCGAGCGTTTCGCACGATAAATCAAACAAATACATCGAAATCCCGAAAGGCAGTTCGCCGACGCAGATCATTTCAAAACTCGCGTCCGAAGGCGTTTTAAAAAGCGAATTTGCAACGCTCGTTTATCTGCGAACCTTCGGAAATTCGGAAAAATTGAAGGCGGGCGAATATCAATTCAATTCGCCGATCACGGCTTTGCAGGTTCTCAAAGAACTCGAAAAAGGCGAAGAACGCACGACCAAGATCACGATTCCCGAAGGCTTCACGCGTTTCGACATCGCCAAACGAATCGCCGAAAAATTCCCGCAAAATCCGCCGATGGACGACAAAGCGATCCTGACTTTGATGGAAGATACGACCTTGATCCGTGAAATCGCGCCGACTGCGAAGAATCTCGAAGGCTTTATGTATCCGAGCACTTACACGTTTCCGCGCGAAACCGAACCGAAGGAAATCATCAAAGCGATGGTCGAGCAATTCAAGAAAATTTGGAAACCCGAATACGCCGACAAAGGAAAATC
This sequence comes from Pyrinomonadaceae bacterium, assembly GCA_036833775.1. Taxonomy (GTDB): domain Bacteria; phylum Acidobacteriota; class Blastocatellia; order Pyrinomonadales; family Pyrinomonadaceae; genus JAJQRF01. The sequence goes on from DAITPE010000352.1 coordinate 1,346, forward strand.
GCTGGGCAGAACGCCGCTCGAAATCGTCACGATCGCGAGTTTGATCGAAACCGAATCGAAATTTGAAGAAGAAAGACCGATCGTCGCGTCGGTAATTTACAATCGCCTGTCGAAAACAATGGCGTTGGGCATCGATCAAACGGTCGTTTACATCGCCAAAATGCAAAACCGTTGGGATGGCGTGATCAATAAAAGCGATCTGGAAGTTGATTCGCCATACAACACGAGAAAATACGGCGGGATCCCGCCCGGACCGATCTCGTCCGTTTCCGAAAGCGCGATCAAAGCCGCGCTCGAACCTGCGAAAACCGATTATCTTTTCTACGTCTTAAACGTCGAAAAAAATGACGGTTCGCACAATTTCTACGCCGCCGCCGCCGAATTTGAAAAAGGCAAAGCCGCCTACCAAATCTGGCTCGAACAGCAAAGAAAGGAAAAACGCGAACAGGAAGCGAATAATCAATGATTTTTTATGGAACAAAGTGAAATCAAAGTAGTCTAATCAATTATGAAAACGCCTGATTACATTTCAAAGTTTGAATACAAAGCATTTTTGTTTTTGGTCATTACGTTATTTTCACTGACGATTTGCAGTTACAACTATTACACCATCAAAGAAAATGAAAAGCGTGATGCTTATTTCAATAACATCGAAAACGGCGGAGTTTCATTTGCAGGACCTTATTGTTTTCCCGACAAACATCCGGGTTTGCTTTTGATAAATATTTTCTTAGCTGTTTCGATGCTGTTCACGGCAATTTTCCGCAAGACTTTCTTTTTTTCCTACATTTTTAGTTTTGGATTAATCTGGTCATTCGTTAAATGGTATTTCGATACTCAATTCGCTATCTCGACAAATGAAACATTTATTGCAAAAGGTTTAGACCCGTTTTTATATCAAGCCAACTTTTTCGATGCAGCAATTATTTTAATTCTTTCAATTATTATCTTTTGGCAAATCTCGATTCTTTTGCGGATGCTCATTAAAAAGCTAAACGGAAAAGAAATATTGCTATAATGATTGAATTAAAAAACGTATTATGAAAAATAAATCTCAAACTTTACTGCTTTCGCCGTTATTTATTTTTGGATTATTTCTTCTTCTACTCAACGATTTCTACTTAAAATCGGCATTTTCAAACTTTCTCACAGGTAAACTTTCAGACTTTGCAGGTCTTTTTATTTTTCCGCTTTTCTGGTCGGCATTTTTTCCGAAAAGAAAATTGCTGATTTACGTTTCAACCGCAATATTTTTCGTCTTTTGGAAGTCGCCATTTTCTCAAATTTTAATTGAATATTGGAATTCTTTTGAGATTCTCAGAATCGGTCGCGTTGTCGATTACAGTGATTTAATTGCTTTGCTGATTTTACCTTGCTCATATTTATATTTTTTGCGTTTTCAGCAACCGCAGTCATTTCCCCTTCAAGTTCAAAAAATTGCTTCAATCGCAGTAATTCTATTATCGGTTTTTGCTTTTACGGCAACACATTTCAAGAACGAAAGAGGTTTTGTTTACGGCAAAGAATATGATCTGAAATTAACTAAAGAAGAATTTAATTTCAGATTATCAAAACTCGATTCGGTCAAAAAATTTGATTTTCAACATTACAATTTTAACGAACCGAACGAAGATTCATACACAATTGAACTCAAACAAAATTATTGCGATTCCAACATTACGGTTAATTTACGCGTCAAAGAAGTTGGAAAACTTACCTTTTACAATCTTGTTTCATTGGATTTTTGGTGCAAAGAAAAACCGACAGAAAAAGACAAAGAAGCATTACTTCAAATTTTTGAACGTGAAGTTATCGAAAAATTAAGGCAAAATAGTTCTCAATGATAAAACTTCTCGCGCTCGATCTTGACGGAACTTTGCTTGATTCAAAAGGTAAAATTCCCGAAGCAAACAAATTAGCGATACGAAAAGCCGAAGAAATGGGTGTTCTGGTGACGATTGCGACCGGACGCAGGTTTCGTGATGCGCGTCCCGTCGGGTTGGAATTGGAATTGAACGCGCCGCTCATCACGCATAACGGCGCGCTTTTGAAATTTGCCGAATCGCTCGAAACGGTTTCGGCTTCGCTTTTGCCGAATGAAACGGTTTGCGAAATCTTGCGCGTCGGACGGGAATTCGGTGCGGAAGCACTTTTAAGCGCAGACCCGCACGGCAAAGGAACGCTGCTCTACGAAACGGTTTCCGCCGACAATATTCCACTGCAAAAATATATCGTTTGGTCGAAACATCTGCACGGCGCGGAAGCCGAAGAAGCGATTCATCACGTCAAAAAATTGGAAGACGTTTTGGACGAAACCGAAACCGTTCACATTTCTTTTTCGGGCAGATGCGCGGCGATGGCTGAATTACAAAAGATTTTGGACGAAGAATTAAAAGATAAAGTAATGCTTTTAGCGACGGTTTATCCGAAATTGGATTTTACTTTGCTCGACATCTTGCCGCCCGACGCTTCGAAAGGAATAGGACTCGAAAAACTTGCCACTTTTGAAAATCTGACCGCCGAAAACGTGATGGTTTGCGGCGATAATTTCAACGATCTGCAAATGCTCGAATACGCCGGAACGCCTGTGTTAATGGCAAACGCCGCGCCCGAACTTCTCGCTAATCCGAGCTACAAACGAACTCTTTCAAACGATGAAAACGGAGTTGCCGCTGCAATTGAAAAATTCATTTTGAACGCATAAAGTTAATTCATAGACAATTTTATGAAGTGGCTGAAAACCTTTCTCAAATGGCGTTGGATTCGCCTTCTGTTGGTTTGGAATCACGCACCGATCCGTGCTCAAGGCGGAATTCTCGCGTTGATTCCGATCATCGCGGTTTTAATTTCTTTCGTTTATGCGTTTTACGGAAACCGCAACCGCGAATTTATCGAATACGACATTCAGCGCAGATTCAAGATCGTTCGGCAATACAACGACCTTTTGAATTTGATGCTCGACGCAGAAACGGGCGAACGCGGTTTTCTGCTGACCGAACGCGACGAATATCTCGAACCGTATCGCATTGCAGTCGAAAAAATCCCGACGACGATTGCTTCTTTGCGCGAAACGATCTCGGAAGAACCCGGCGAAAAACCACGAGAAGAAAGACTTACGAGCCTTGCGACGATCGAGCAATTAATCAACGAACAATTAATTTCACTCAAGCTTTCGCAAGATTTCGTCAAACAAAACCGCGACCGCGAAGCACTTTATAATCACTTGCAAAACGGCAAGCGTTTGATGGACGCGATTCGTCAAAATCTGGGCGAAATGCAGACGCACGACGGCGAACTTTTGAAAGAAAGAATCGAAGACATCAACGGCATTCGCCGCCACGATTACATTTTCGTTTTTGTCGCACTGCTCATCGGTTTGATTATGCGCATCATTTCGTTTTACCTTTTCGATCGCGGCATCGTCCGCCGTATCAATCGTTTAACGGAAAATGTCGGTTCTTTAATTGCAGGAAAGCCTTTCAATCACGCGACACCGAAAAAGGACGACGCGATTGGCTTACTCGAACAAGAAATTGTTAAAATCGGAAAGCAAAATAATTTAGATACAAAATCTGATTAGAATTTTTTTGAAGTTGTCGGCTTTCAAAACGGAGATAAAAATTATGCGCTCTAAAATAGTATTTTTCGTTTTTTGTTTTTGTCTTTTCTTTTCTCAAATTTCGGCTCAAGAGATTTCAAAACAAACGATTCCGAATATTTTAGTTGTCGATAAATTTAATTTTGAGAATGAAAAGAACGGAGTTAAGAAACTATTAACTTCTTTGAATATGCTCACGAACGAATTTTATGCCTCAAACTGCTTTCCAACTCCTAATCAAGCTAAAATAAATGAATATAAAAAATTGATCGATTCATTTGTTCCATCGAATACGATTGGCGGCACTGATACAACGGTTGAATATCTTCAGCAGAAAATACACGAATTACAAAAAGAAGACATTGAAAGGCAAAGAAAAATTAATGAAAATTATCAGAAAAGATATGATTTATTGATCTCACCAATTAATTTTGAAATTGACAAACTGTTAATTGAAATCGGAAACCAAAACAATACAATCATTCTCGATGCTGAAAAACTCGATATGAAATCTCAAGTGCTCGCATTTGACGATAAAATTGAAATTTCGAGTAAAGTGATTCCTTTGTTAAATGCGTATTTTGAAACTAACAAAAAACCTGATTTGCAAATAGTTTTGCCAAAAAGCAAAGTTGTGAAAGTCGATCTTGCCGAAGTCGGTCAAAAAATTCCGAATATTCAACATTTCAAAGTTTTTCTTGAAGAGTTTGGTAAAAAACGAAGAGATAAAGGCACTTATATCGAAAATGAAGAATCCAATGCAATTCTTAAATCAAACAATATCGAATATAAAACGATTATAATTTCCTTCGCTTCGTTTAAATCATTTGCACAAAAAAATGATTACAGCATGATTCTTGATTCGAGCATTGCCTTGCCCGAAGAATTACAAAATATTCCGCTTGAAGACGTTACAAATGATTTCATTTCTTACTATAATCAGTAAATTAAGTAATAAATTTTGCAATTTTACATTTAGGAGAACATTTAAAGATGGCAAACAGAGTAGCAGTTCTAGAAACAAATAAAGGAACTATCAAATTTGAACTTTTGGAAGAAGACGCGCCGAAGACGACGGAAAATTTTCGTCTGCTGGCGGAGCGCGGTTATTACGACGGCGTGATTTTTCACCGCGTGATCAGAAATTTCATGATCCAGGGCGGCGATCCGCTCGGCGAAGGCTACGGCGGCGAATCGGCTTGGGGCGGACGTTTCGATGATGAAATCGATAAATCTTCCCCGCTTTACAAAGGCGTTTACAATAAAGGAACGGTGGCGATGGCAAATGCAGGACCGAACACGAACGGCTCGCAGTTTTTCATAATGC
>DAITPE010000353.1:0-6229 GCA_036833775.1 Pyrinomonadaceae bacterium
GCACAATGGGGCGACGAAGGAAAAGGAAAAGTCGTTGATCTTTTAGCGGACAGATTCGATATTGTCGCGCGTTATCAAGGCGGACACAACGCCGGACATTCGGTTTACGTCGGCGATAAAGCATTCGTTTTAAGGCTTTTACCGTCGGGAATCATCCACGAAGATTCGACCTGCGTGCTCGGAAATGGAATGGTCATCGACCCGAAGGCGTTTTTTGAAGAAGTCGATCAAATGACATCGCAGGGAATTTCGATCACGCCTGAAAGATTAAAGGTTTCATCGCGCGCGCATTTGATTATGCCGTATCATCGCGCACTCGATCATACTTCGGAAGAAAGATTGGGCAACGAAAAGATTGGCACGACCTTGCGCGGAATCGGTCCCGCGTATGAAGATAAAGCCGGACGGCGCGGAATCCGCGTTTCGGACGCGCTCGTTCCCGAACTTTTGAAACTTCGTATCGAACGTAATTTAGAAGAAGCGAACCGAATTATCGTGCTTTACGGTCGCGAACCGCTTCGCGCCGACGAAATCTTGGCGGAAATATCGCCACTCGTCGAAAGACTTCGCCCGTTCGTTTCGGAAACTTCGCACTTTTTATCGGAAGCGAAAAAGGAAAACAAAAAGATTTTGCTCGAAGGCGCACAGGCGACGCTTTTGGACGTTGACCACGGAACTTACCCGTATGTTACCTCGTCAAATCCTACCGCAGGCGGCGCGGCTGTCGGTTTGGGAATTCCGCCGCATCATATTTCGGGCGTTTTAGGAATCGTCAGAACTTACGCGACACGCGTTGGTGAAGGTCCTTTTCCGACCGAAATGCTCGATTCTGAAGAAGAAATGGCGAATCTCATCCGTCAACGTGGAAACGAATACGGCTCGGTCACAAAACGCCCAAGAAGATGCGGTTGGTTCGATGCTGTTGCAACGAGATACGCGGCAGAACTCAACGGTTTCGATTCGGTCGCGCTGACAAAATTGGACGTTCTGGACGCATTAGAGGAAATAAAAGTCTGTGTTGGTTACGAAATCGACGGCAAGAGAATCGATACATTCCCGGCAGTTTCGATGGATTTGGCGAAAATCAAACCAATCTACGAAACGCTCGAAGGTTGGCAAACCGACACGCTCGGCGTGACAAATATCGAAGATTTGCCGGAAAAAGCGAAAAAATATGTAGAATTCCTTTCAAATTCGATCGGTGTCGAGATCGGATTAATTTCGACCGGACCCGAACGCGACCAAACAATCATCTTAAAAGATTCGGTGATGGAAGGCTGGTTCAAAAAATAAAAATAATTTGAGAAAATTTTCACTTTGCACTTGCAAAAATAATTTTCGATATGTAAAATCAAAAATTCGGTTTGAGGTTGAACGAACATTCAACTTTGAAAATGTGGTCCGATAGCTCAGTCGGTAGAGCAAATGGCTTTTAACCATTGGGTCGAAGGTTCGAGTCCTTCTCGGATCACCATTAATTTTATGAAAAAGACAATCATTTTTGGTTGTCTTTTTTGTTTTTAAATTAAAAATTGAAACTTTTTGATACGAAATCTTGTAAAAAGCTTAGTTTTAGCTTATAAAAATAGTCGGATAACAAAAACAAACTTCCAAATAAATAACATTCGGGAATCAAGATGAAAAAAATATTTCGAACGGCAATCTTTTCGATTTTGCTGCTGAGTTGCGGCTTTTCAGTTTTCGCGCAAGACGATGCAAATCCTGAATCTCCGATTCCGGTTTTGTTGAGCGATGCGGACAAAACACGCGTTTTGGCGGTAAGTTCAAATCGTTGGAACGGTGAATTACCGTTGAGCGGGCAGGCGGTTTTCAAACCCGGAGCGAAGTCTGTAATCACGATTTTTGCGACGAATTTCGACTTTGCAAATGACGAAGCCGCAAATTCAGTGCGGGTTTATTTGAAGCAAAACAGCGGAAAGGTTTATCAGCTTCCGGTTGAAGATTTGATTCGTATCGATAAAAAGAATTTTGCTTTGAAAGTTCGCTTGTTTGAACAGCCGAATGTTCGCACTCAACCCGTTGCCGACGGCGATTCGCTGATCTATCTGACTTGGCGCGGGCTTTCGAGCAATGTTTTGAAGATCGGCTTGGGGAAAACGGGCGGCGATATAAAGATTCCGAATGATTTTTCATATCAGCCCGATATTTCTAATAATTTCGTCGATTACCGCTGGTCGGGCGATCGAATCAGGTTTTTGGAACAAGCGGCATTTGGTCCGAATGCGGAATTGGACAATCGGATACGCCGTGTCGGTTTAAAAATATGGCTCAACGAACAATTTCAAGCAACTTATCCGTCGATTCCATATCCCGAAATTCCGTTGATGCCGACCGTTCCGCCATCAAGTTGTGATGCTGTAATATTTCCATCTTGTTTTCGCGAAAGATATACACAACTTCCTTTGCAACAATGGTTTTTTAAGGAAGCTATTTACGGGAAATCGCAACTCCGACACCGCATTTCTTGGGCATTGAGTCAAATTTTTGTAACATCAGGATTAACAATTCAGCAATCGAGTCATCTGATTACTTATAACAAGGTGCTTTCGGAAAATGCTTTCGGCAATTTTAAGGATTTGCTCAAACAAGTTACTTTGAATCCGGCAATGGGCAATTATTTGGATATGGTCAGAAGTACGAAGAATAATCCAAATGAAAATTATCCGCGAGAGATTCTGCAATTGTTTTCGATCGGACTCTTTAAATTGAATCAAGACGGAACGGTGCAAACCGACGGACAGGGAAATCCGATTCCGACTTATTCGCAAGAAGAAATCAATAATCTTTCAAAAGTTTTTACGGGTTGGAACTTGTGCGAGACAACGGCGGTTTGTCCGAACCGTTCGCTGAACGCGCCGAATTATAAAGACCCGATGCTCGTCAATCCGACAAATCACGATCTCACGGAAAAGCATTTATTGAATTATCCAAATGCGCCTTTTACGACGATTCCAGCTTGTCAAATCTGTTCAACAAACGCAGAAATCACGGGATATGCCAACGATTCCTTGGACAAAGCGATCGAAAATATTTTCAATCATCCGAATGTCGGTCCGTTTATCGGTAAACTTTTGATCCAGCACCTTGTCACGAGCGATCCTTCGCCTGCATACGTTTCGAGAGTGGCGGCGGCTTTTAACAATAACGGCGCAAATGTGCGCGGCGATATGAAAGCCGTAATTCGTGCAGTTCTGCTCGACCCGGAAGCGCGCGGAAATATAAAAACCGCGCCGCGTTATGGCAAGCTTCGTGAGCCTGTTCAATTGATCACGAATCTGACACGCATTTTTCCGGCAAAATCATTCAACGGCGAAGACCTCAGCGATGGAAGTTTGGGAAATTACACGAAAAAACTCGGACAAAATCCGTTCTATTCGGACACGGTTTTCAATTATTTTCCGCCGACCTATATCGTTCCCGGAACAACTGTTTTGGCTCCCGAATTCGGTTTGCTGAACACCGGAACGGCAATCAATCGAACGAATCTGCTTTATACTTTGATCTTTGAAGGTTTAACGCCGACCGCGACGGATTCATTAAAGGGAACGTCGCTCGATTTCAGCGAAGTGATTCCATACGCGGAAAACGACGCGAGCGGAAATCAGCTTTTAGACGTTTTGAATTACAAAATGATGCATAATGCGATGACCACCGAACAGAGAAATTCGATCTTGACGGCAGTTACGGCAGTTCCGGCGAGTAATTCTTTGATGCGCGTGAGAACGGCGGTTTATTTGATTGCGGTATCTCCACAATATCAGGTGCAGAGGTAGGAAAATATGAAACAAACACGAAGAGAATTTTTATTAAAATCAACATCGGCTTTATCAATGACCGCTTTGGCGACACAAGCCGAACATTTCGGTTTGATGACGGCTTTTGCACAAAAATCGAAACGCAGGGGAGAATCTGCCGTCGATGATTACCGTGCACTTGTCTGCATATATCTTTCGGGCGGAAACGATGCAAATAATATGATCATTCCGAATCATTCGGATGCAAATGTCAGCAATTACGCGGCTTACAGCGCGGCGCGCGGCGGACAAGGATTGGCGATTGCCCAAAATGCTTTGTTGCCGATTTCGGTTCCGAGAATCGGAAATTTGACCTACGGTTTGCATCCGAGTTTCGGCACGATCACGGGCGGAATAAATAACGGGATTCACGAACTTTGGGCGACCGGAAAGCTTGCCGCCGTGACAAATATCGGGACATTGGTACAGCCTTTAACGCGTCAGCAATATCAAACGGGTTCGGCACCGCGACCGATGCAGTTATTTTCGCATACGGATCAAACCGCACAGCATTTAACCTGCCGCTCGGACGGAGTCAGTTTGTCGGGTTGGGGCGGAAGAATCGCCGATAAATTGACGAATTCAGCGAATCCGTTAAGATTAATTCCGACCGGAAGCACAGTTGGCGGTCCGCTGCTTTTCAATGTCGGTGAGAACACACAGCCGGTTTCGATCGGACCTGCACCGACACCTTTAAGCAGTGTTTTGTCACTGATCGGTTTTAATAATACGACTGCTGCAACTGCGCGGTTTACGGCTTTGACGGAAGCTCTGAATATCGAGCAGAATCAAGAATTGGTCGCCGCTTCGAGCAACTATCATCGGCAAGCGATCAATATCAGCAATGCCTTGAACTCGACGGCGGATGTGACAGTTGCGTTTCCCAATACCGATCTTGGCAACGAACTAAAGCAAATCGCCCGTTTGATAAAAAATCGTGACGTTTTGAATATGAAACGGCAGATATTTTTCTGCACTCTTGACGGTTTCGATTCGCATACGAGCCAGCTCGGAACACACGTAACTTTATACGGCAGATTGAGCCAAGCAATGCGCGCCTTTTATGAAGAAATGGTAGTGCAAGGTTTAGGCGACAAAGTTACGCAATTTACATTGTCGGATTTCAATCGTACATTCAATCCGAGCGGTGTCGGTTCGGTGGTCGGCACGGATCACGCTTGGGGAAGTCATTCATTCATCTTGGGCGGCGGTGTAATCGGCGGCAATTTTTACGGCGTGAACACTTCAAACGGAACACCATTTCAATCTTTAGTATTAAACGGACCTGATGATTCAGACAGCGGTTCAGGTGCGCGGGGTCGCTGGATTCCGACGACTTCGGTCGATCAATACGCGGCAACTTTGGCGAAATGGTTCGGGCTTGAAAATGCCGATTTGAACTACGTTTTTCCAAATCTGCACAATTTCAGTCAAAATGATCTCGGTTTTATGACTGTTTGATGAAACAAATTAACTTAAATCAAGGCGGCTCGATTCAGAGCCGCTTTTCTTTTTTGTCTTGGGTTAAATAGCTGTAAAATAAAGATGATGGAACAGGGAAACGGTTCTTATATCAAACAGGAAACAATCCTGATCTTATTGAACATTACGGTTCTCGCCGCACTTTTTGCGGCGCATATCGGCTTTGTTACTCTGCTCGGAAAACCGTCAAACTTGCTTTTATTGACGCTTTCGTTGAGATTCATAACACTTATTTTAGAACTTATCTGGATTCAAAAATTAGTTGAAAAACAAAGCGAAAATAAAATAAATCTGCACACGCATTTCTCGATTTGGCTCAATATCGCGTTTGCTTTCACGGCTTCGTATCTGGGCGGAACAGCCGATTCGCATTATTCGGTTTTGATGATAATTCCGATCATAACCGCCGCATATCGTTATGATTTGGTGCGGACTTTGTCCGTCGTATTCGTGACGATGATTTTGACATTTCTTGAAGTCTGGCTTTATTTTCAACGCAATCCGCCGTTGGAATTTACCGAATTCTTTGAAGCCGCAACGGTTTCGCTGATTTTTTTCGTGGTCGGAGTTGTTGTTTGGTTTTTGGTCGGAAATTTGCGTAATGAAGAAAAGAAACTTCAAGAAAGTTTTACGACGCTGAAAGAAATGCAGGAAAAATTGTTGGCAGAAGAAAAAATGGCGGCGATCGGTCAGCTTTCGAGCGCAGTCGCTCACGAGATCAGAAATCCGATCGCGATGATCTCAAGCTCGTTGAAAATGGCGGAAAAGCAGAAAACCGATTCGCCTTTGCGCGAAGAAATGTTCAATATTGCGACCGAAGAAGTAAAGCGTTTGGAAAAATTGACGACCGATTTTCTGCTTTACGCAAGGGCGAAGGAACCTGAAAGAAAACCGCAAAATATCAATGAATTATTGAGTTATATTGCAGATTT
>DAITPE010000354.1:0-6229 GCA_036833775.1 Pyrinomonadaceae bacterium
TTCGTTTTGTTCAGCAATCTTTTCAGCGATAAAATTGCGATAAATTCTTTTTCATCAATCTTTTCCGCGTCAAAACTTCCCGCATTTTTCCAAATGTCCTGAAAAATTTCTTCAACGCATTTTTCTCTGTTCAACGAATCTTGACAGAATTTTTTTGCGAGCGTCCAAACGTAATTCCCGTAAATACTCAGACATTCGCCGATTGCAGTTTTGTCTGATTCGGCAATTCTCTCCAACACGGTTTTCGATTTTTGATTGACTGCAATAAGTTTAAACCTGTCCGAAATCGGTTCGTTTATCTTTTTTGTGAGTATTTTTCCCTGCATCATTTCTCCAAAACCGACCAATTTGCATACATATTTTTAAATTACTTTATTTTATACGGCGAATTTGATGCCAGCATTATTTCACCTGCAAAAGCGTCTTAATTTCTTGTAAAATTTACTTGTTTCGTGGTAAATTTATGGTTGATTTCAAATCAGGAGATTTAATCAAAAAAATAGAATTGATGGTAAACAAAAAAGTATTGCAGACAGTTAAGACTTAAAAAACCGAAAAGTTTTCGTTTGACTGTCTGCCGAATCAATAGGAGGAAACGGAGATGGTCAAGAAAAATAATATAAATGTCGCCAAAGAACTAAATAAATTAAACGAAAACGAAACAATTGCAGTATTGGATTATATTTCCGAAATTCTAACCAACCGCACCGCAACTCTTAAATCAAAAGAAAATTCAACCGACGATCTGATCAATTCGCTCTCAAACGCTTATGAAAATAAACGTGCGAGACAAGTTTTTGAATGGGAAAAAACGCGCCGTCAAAATATTCAACGTGCGGCTTAAATGTTTAAAGTGAAAGATTTTAAAGGTAGAAAAGTGAAAAAGTTTTTGAATTTGCGAAATTCAGCTTTTTCACTTTTTTTACTTTTAAATCTTTTCAGTTTTTCCGCTTTTGCCCAAGACCTCGAACAACTTTCCAACCAAATCCAATTCGGCACGACCGAAATAAAACGCGAAACGCTTTCACAGATCAGAAATTATCAACGTGCTGAAACTTCACGGCTCGCAATTCCCGCACTCAAAGACGCAAACGACATTATCCGCGCAACCGCTGCTTTTTCAGTAATTTATCTTCCGAAAGACGAAGCATTTTCCGCGCTTTTACCGAATTTGAACGACAAATCCGACATCGTGCGGCGCGAAACCGCTTACGCGCTCGGCAAAATTCAAAATTCCGACGCCGTTCAGCCTTTGATCCAAGTTTTTCAAAAAGACAAACTTCTCGAAGTCCGCAATGCCGCCGTCGTCGCTTTAGGCGAAATCGGCGACGCTTCGGCGATCGAATTTTTAGCGAAAATTCTGACCAAAAAACCGAACGAAGAAAACGAATTTCTGCGCCGCGCCGCCGCGCGTTCGATCGGACAGATCGCGCAAATCATTCAAATCAAAGAATCTTACACCGTCACGCCCGAAAGTTTTCTGCCGGAAAGATACAAATTATTTACGCTCGAAAAATATCAAAATCTTTCGGAAAAGCTTCCGCAATTTCGCAACGCCGTTCAAGTTTTGATAAAAGTTTTACAAAATTCCAAAGAATCCGACGATGCAAAACGCGAAACGGCTTTTGCACTCGGCGCGATCGGCGATGTTTCTGCGCTTTCAATATTGCAGAAAAACGTTGTTTCAAAAGACCAATATCTTTCCGAAATCATCAAAGAATCGCTCAAAAAACTTTCAAGTGTAAACGAATAAAACCGGCATCTTGACGATGTTTCGTGATTATTTCAAACTCGCGTTTAACTTCCCGATAAAATCATTAATTTTGTCGTTTTCGATCCAACGCAGAACGACGACCAGATCGTTTTCGGGATCGATATAAATCACGTTCGTGCCGTTGCCGACGTGCGCAAACGCCGTCGCCGGAGCGTTTGCGTAAAGTTTTTTGTCCGTGTTCAGAAACCAATTCATAAAGCCGTAAGTCGGCTGCGGAACAGTCGGCGTTCTGGCTTGTTTGATAAAATTTTCGGACAAAATCTGTTTGTCGCGCCATTTTCCGTTTCGCGCCGTCAGCAATCCGAAACGCGCCAAATCACGCGCCGAAATAAACATTCCGCCGCCCCAATGTCCGCCGCCACTCACCGATTGCACGATCGAGCCGTCGATCACGACGAAAGAATTTTCATAACCAAACCAACGCCAAGTATTCGACGCACCGATCTCGTCCATTACATTTTCCTTCAAAACTTGCGGAAGCGGCTTGCGCCATACGTTCAAAGCCGCAAGTGCAAGAACATTGACACGCACATCGTTATATTCGTAAACAGTTCCCGGCGCATTTCGTTTGCGATTCAGCCAACTGTTCGTATCTTTATCGGGACGATCAGCCCAATCGGGCTTGCCCCAAAGCGTGCCTTCCCAATCGCTCGTCTGCCGCAGAAGATTTTCCCAAGTAATCTGTTTGTTGTATTCAGTTTCAAAAAGATCGAGAAAGCGCGATTTGCCGAATTTTTCCGCCGCGTCGTTTTTTTCAAACGGATTATAAACCGAAATCGGTGCGGAATAATCGGCGGCGCGATCCTGCAAACTGCAAATCATTTTGCGGTCAAACGCCAAACCGACGACCGTCGATAGAAAACTTTTCGTTACACTGAACGTCATATCGACGCGATCAGTTTCTCCCCATTCAGCGACGATGTAGCCGTTGCGGATAATAATTCCGGTCATTGCGCCGCGCTCTTTGAATGCGCCGACAGGTTCGCCATAAGGCTCGCGACCGAAAGTTTGAAAATGCGCCAATTCCAGATTTCGCGGCGACTTCGATTCACTCGCGACGGCGAAATCAATCGCTTCTTTGAGCTTTGCGGCGTCGAATTTCGATTGTTCGGGAGTTCTTTTTTCCCAACTTTCGGCGGTCGGAAAATAGTTTTTCTGCCCGTTGATCTCGACTGCAAAAATGAGCGCGGCGAATATAAAAACCGCTTTGATTCGAATAATTTTGTTCATAAATTTTAGAAATTCGGTAACTTTGCAGATTATCGAATAAATTTCCGTTTTCACAAAATCGCTTTTTCTACGATCAGTGAAAATAAAAAAAATCTTTGTCTTATCTGCGCAAATTTGTTTTAATAAAGATATGCAAGCTGCAAATCAAAGAAGTTCTGAAACTGAACTCTTGCAATATTTTAAGGAAGTTCGCGCACAGACCGAAAGGCTTTGCGAACCGCTCGAAACGGAAGATTATATTCCGCAGCCGACCGTTGACGTTTCGCCGCCGAAGTGGAATATCGCGCACACGACTTGGTTTTTCGAGGAAATGATTTTGAAAAAATTCGCCGAAAATTACACAGTTTTCGACCCGAATTTCGGCTTTCTTTTCAACAGTTACTACAACAACGTCGGCGAACGAACACAGCGCGACAATCGCGGCGATCTTTCGCGTCCGACAGTTGCGGAAGTTTACGAATATCGCAGTTATGTTGACGAAAAAATGGCTGAACTTCTCGCGCAAAATTCGTCTGATGAAGTGAAAGATTTGGTCGTTTTAGGATTGAATCACGAACAGCAACATCAAGAACTTTTTTTGACCGATTTCAAATACATTTTAAGCCGAAATCCGCTTTATCCCGTTTATCGTGAGAGTTTTGCGGTTGAAGAAATTTGCGAAATGCCGATTCACGATTTCGTGGAGATTGAGGAAGGAATTTACGAGATCGGCTTTGACGGCGAAGGATTTTGTTTCGACAACGAACTCGGACGGCACAAAGTTTTTCTGCACGATTTTTCGATTCGTAATTCGCTTGTAACAAACGATGAATATCTTGAATTTATAAATGACGGCGGCTATCGAAATTTTAATTTGTGGCATTCGGAAGGTTTTGATTGGGTAAATAAAAACGAAATTTCCGCGCCGCTTTATTGGACTAAGCTCGACGGCGTATGGATGAATTTTACGCTTTCGGGATTGCGGAAGTTGAATTTGGACGCGCCTGTTTGTCACGTTTCTTTTTACGAAGCGGCGGCGTTTGCCGAATGGAAAAGAATGCGGCTGCCGACCGAATTTGAATGGGAAATCGCTTCGGAAAAATTCGATTGGGGCTTGCGCTGGGAATGGACGAATTCCGCGTATTTACCGTATCCAAACTTCAAAAAAGCGTCCGGCGCGGTCGGCGAATACAACGGTAAATTTATGATAAATCAGATGGTTTTGCGCGGTGCGAGCGTCGCAACGCCCGAAAATCACAGCCGTAAAACTTATCGAAATTTCTTTCATCCGAATTTGCGCTGGCAATTTACGGGAATCAGATTGGCGAAATAAGATTTGCCTGCGAAAGACACGGAAGATAAGAAATATAAAAATATTGTTTTGTTTTAATTTTCGTTTTTTTCGTGTCTTTCGTGGGCAATAAAATTAAAGATTATGCAAACATCAAGCGGGAAAAAACACGACACATTTGCCGAAGACATTTTGAAAGGATTGTCTTCGCAACCGAAATTTCTTTCGTCGAAATACTTTTACGACGATGAAGGTTCAAGGCTTTTCCAAAAAATTATGGAATTGCCCGAATATTATTTGACGCGCAGCGAATTTGAGATTTTTCAGACGAAAAGGGCTGAAATTTTTGAAGCTTTTACGCAAAATTCAGCCGAATTCGATCTCATCGAACTCGGCGCGGGCGACGGCACGAAAACCGCCGTTTTGATCGATTATTTTCTAAAACAAAACGTAGATTTCACGTATTCGCCGATCGATATTTCGCAGGAAGCTGTTGATATTTTAACCGAAAAATTCAAAACTGAATTTCCCGATTTAAATATGAATGCCAAAGTCGGCGATTATTTTCGGATTTTGGAAACGCTCAAAGCAGAATCCAAACGACCGAAAATTTTGATGTTTTTAGGTTCGAATATCGGAAATTTCAGCCGCGAAGATTCGATCTCATTCTTCAAAAATCTGCGCGATGTAATGAATGAAAACGATTTGCTTTTTACGGGTTTCGATTTGCAAAAAGACCCGCACGTAATTTTGGCGGCTTATGACGACGCGCAAGGCGTGACGGCGAAATTTAATATCAATCTTTTGCGAAGAATCAACCGCGAACTCGGCGCGAATTTCGACCTTGAAAAATTCTCGCATTACGCTATTTACCGTCCGAACGAATGCGCAGCGCGTTCATTTTTGATCAGCCGCGAAGAACAAGATATTTCAATCAAAACATTAAATAAAACATTTCATTTCAAAGCTTGGGAACCAATTTTTATGGAAATTTCGCAAAAATACAGTCTTGAAATTATCGAGAATTTTGCCGAAACTTCGGGTTTTGAGATTTCCGAGAATTTTTTTGATTCCCGTAAATACTTTGTTGACTCACTTTGGCGGATTTCGGCGGAAAAACACGATTCTCAAACTTGAAACTAGTGTTTTGAAAGCCGAAAATATTCTTAATGAAGTTTACGATTTTACGTTTTGATTCGCTCGAATCAACCAACGTCGAAGCCTTGAATCAAGCGAGAAAAGGCGCGGACGAAGGTTTGTGTATCGTTGCAAATCAGCAAACTGCCGGACGCGGAAGGCTCGGACGAACTTGGGTTTCGGAAAAAGATTCGGGTCTTTATTTTAGTTTGGTTTTGCGTCCGCAGATCGAAATGCGTTTTCTGCCGTTGATAACTTTGATGAGTGCGGTCGCGGTGTTTGAAACGCTCAAAACTCTCGACCTAAATCCTGATATAAAATGGGTTAACGACATTCACATCGGCGGTAAAAAGATTTGCGGAATCTTATCTGAAACTGCGGAAACGTCAAAAGGTTTGGCGGTAATCGTCGGAATCGGAATCAACTTAAAGTCGTCGAATTTTCCGCCTGAAATCGCCGATATTGCGACTTCGATCGAAACCGAAACCGGAAAATCGCCCGATAAAAACTACATCCTCGAAAATCTGACGCAGTTTTTGCAAACTTATTACACGATATTACAAAGCGAAAACGGTGCAGAAAAAATTCGACAGGAATGGACAAAGCGTTCGAGTTACGCATTCGGTAAACCCGTTCGCGTCAAGCTTGAAAACGAAACGATTTTTGGAGTGACTGACGGAATTAAAGAAAACGGTGCACTTTGCGTTGAGCTTAGCGACGGCAAAATTCGTGTAATAAACGCCGGAGACGTTGAAAATCTGCGTTCGCAATCATGAGTTTTTGAAGAAAAGAATGGAACGCGGATTGGGCGGATTTAG
>DAITPE010000355.1:0-6209 GCA_036833775.1 Pyrinomonadaceae bacterium
CGCCGTTTACTTGGCATTTTTCGTCACGTACTATTTCGCGAAGATAGATTTTGCCCATCGTCGGAAACCTTTTCAAGAGAAAGTCTTCGAGACGCATTTTCGATTCACTTTGTTCAACTTCCAGATAAATTGTTTCGGTCACAAAATGATTTTATCAAAAAGCAAAAGACGCAGTCTTGGAGAAACTGCGTCTTTTTTCCGATGGCAAATGAGGTGAAAAAGCTATCTGTCGTTTTAGGCAAGCTCGGGAGAAATTAGGTTCTCGGAAGGGGAAATTTGATCCGTATTGTTTTCGGCTAAGCTTATGGAGCTAAGCATCGCCGCTTTGAAATCCGGTTCAAAAACATAAGCCGTTTCGCCGTGCTGTGTCGCATCGAGCCCGGCAAGTTCTTCGTTTTCGCTGACTCTGACTCCGATCACCAGATCAACGATTTTCAATATCAAAAATGTTCCGATCGCCGCCAAAGCGACCGCAATTCCGATGCCAATCAGTTGATTAACGACCTGCATCGAGTTTCCGTCCATTAAACCGACGGGCAAAGCATTTCCGGCTGAATCTTTGAAAATCGGATTAATTACTGAAGTCGCCAATAATCCCGTACAGATCGCGCCGAGAGTTCCGCCGAAACCGTGAATTCCAAAAACGTCGAGCGTATCGTCGTAACCGAAAAGTTTTTTCACTTCGGCAACCATCAAATAACAGCCGACACCGACGAGCAATCCAATTAAAATCGCTGACATCGGCGTAACAAATCCTGCCGCAGGCGTAACACCGACAAGACCCGCGACCGCGCCGGAAATCGCGCCTAAAACCGTCGGCTTTCCGTGTTTGATCCATTCGACAATAGTCCAGGCAAGCATCGCAGCGGCGGCGGCAAAGTGCGTCGTGACAAATGCGTTTGTCGCCAAAGCATTTGCAGATAAAGCACTTCCGGCATTGAAACCAAACCAGCCGAACCATAAAAGTCCCGCGCCGATCAAACTCAAAACCGTGTTGTGCGGCGTAGTCGGCTCATTTTTATAATCGATTCTGCGACCGAGATAAAGCGCACAAACCAAAGCTGAAACACCTGAAGAAATATGCACGACCGTTCCGCCCGCAAAATCCAAAGCAGGAATCGAACCG
Organism: Pyrinomonadaceae bacterium; assembly: GCA_036833775.1. Lineage (GTDB taxonomy): Bacteria > Acidobacteriota > Blastocatellia > Pyrinomonadales > Pyrinomonadaceae > JAJQRF01. The sequence goes on from DAITPE010000355.1 coordinate 1,127, forward strand.
CCGAGAACCGCATTAAGAAATCCGCCTTTTCCCCAAACCATATGTGCAAGCGGAAAATAGACGATAATCGACCAAAGCGTTGTAAATGCAATCTTTGCGGGAAATTTGATTCTCTCGGCAAATGCTCCCGTAATCAAAGCAGGCGTGATGATCGCAAACATCAGTTGAAAGATCATAAATGATTGTTGCGGAATCGTCGCGGCATAATCGGCATTCGGTTCTGCGCCGACATTTCTTAAAAATGCCAGATCGAGATTTCCGATAAATGCGTTACCTTCCGAAAAAACAAGACTATAACCGAAAAATGCCCACAAAAGTGTAACAATTCCGATAGAGATCAAACTTTTCAGCATTGTCGAAAGCACATTTTTTTGACGAACCAAGCCGCCGTAAAACAGTGCGAGACCGGGAACGGTCATTAATAATACCAGTGCCGAACTTGTCAAAACCCAAGCATTGTCGGCACTTGACTGCGAAGCCGCAGTCGCCGCTTCAAGTTTTGCAATCCGATCGCTGACATCTTCTGCAAATACAGGCATTGCTAAAAATAATGTTGAAAACAATAATCCCGAATATTTTTGTATTCTTATTTTTTTCATTTTTTTTATTGATCTGAATGTAAACAACTTTTCGCTGAATCACCTGCAAAGATTGTTCCATTATTCACAAATATCTGTAAGTGTTTTTATTAGTGAATTTATGTGCTCAGCATATTTGATTGAGTATTTATAAAACATTTAATTTTCCTACAATTTTGTCTGGTGATCGGCATTTTCCCAACATTTTTGTCAGTGATAATAAAAAATACTTCTGAAATTTCTATTTTCATTAATTAATTGTTACACTTTTAACGAAAATATCGATTTTCCAGCTAACAATTTTGTAAGAAATGAATATATATCAACTTCAAGCGATAAACGCCATATTGGAAATCATTAATGATTCGAGTCACCCGAAAGCAAACTTTTCTGTTTTGCTCGAAACGCTTTCAAAATTTCTACCTATCAAAAGAAGTTTTCTTTTAATTTATCAAGCGGAAACCGACAAACTTGTTCCGAATGCGGTTTTCGGATTAAGTTCGACCGATTTTCGGCGGCTTGAAAACAAAGCTGAAAAAACGGCGATTCGCAAAGTTTTTGAAACGGGCGAAAAGAAAATCGTCGGGAAATTGAGTCTGGAACCGACCTTGGATTTTCTAAAAAAGTTCGATTTTGAAACGACATTGGTGATTATTCCGGTCATATTGGAGAAGAAAATTATCGGTGTATTTGCCGCCGAATTCGATGAAACTGTAGATGTTCAAAGTGAAGTTCCGTTTTTATCGGTTATTGCTTCTCTAATCTCGCAAACCTTTAAACTTGAAAATGCAATAACCTTCGAAAGTCAAAAACTCGCGGATGAAAATCAGCATTTACGGCAGGAATTGCGCGAAAAATACGATTTCAGTCAAATTATCGGAAATTCAAGCCCGATGAAGCTGGTTTACGACCAAGTTTCGCAGGTTGCGCGCTCGAATACGACCGTGCTTTTGCGCGGCGAAAGCGGAACGGGAAAAGAATTGATCGCCCACGCAATTCATTACAACAGTCTTCGCAGCAAACAACCGTTTATCAAAGTAAATTGTGCGGCTTTGCCGGAAACATTAATAGAATCAGAGCTTTTCGGCTATGAGCGCGGCGCGTTTACGGGCGCAGACAGACGAAAAAAAGGACGTTTCGAGCTTGCCGAAAGCGGCACGATTTTTCTCGATGAAATCGGCGACCTGCCGCCGCAAACGCAAATTAAACTTTTGCGCGTCATTCAGGAACGCGAGTTTGAAAGGCTCGGCGGAACGGAAACGATCAAAGTGAATGTTCGTTTAATCACCGCGACAAACAGAAATTTAGAAAAAATGATTTCCGAAGGCGTTTTCCGTGAAGATTTGTTTTACCGTCTGAATGTTTTTACGATTTTTCTACCGCCGCTTCGGGAAAGAAAATCCGATATTTTGCTGCTCGCCGATCATTTTCTGGCAAAATACGAGCAGGAACACGGCAAAAAGATCAAACGAATTTCGACACCGGCGATCGATATGCTGACGAGCTATCATTTTCCGGGAAACGTGCGTGAATTGGAAAACGCGATCGAACGCGCCGTTTTGGTTTGCGATTCAAACGTGATTCACGGACACCATTTGCCGCCGACCTTGCAGACAGCCGAAGTTTCGGGAACAGTGACACAAATTTCGCTAACTTCTGCGGTCGAAGCATTTGAATGCGATCTGATTCAAGACGCGCTCAAAACGACACGCGGAAATGTTGCGAAAGCGGCGAAAATGCTCGATTCGACCGAAAGAATTCTCGGCTATAAGATAAAAAAATACGAAATAAATCCGGCAAGATTCAAAAAATAAACCGTGTTTCGGATTAAGATTTTTGCTCGTAAATTGCTACAATAATTCGAGTAAATTCACGAACCGATGAACGATTTCGCAGCAATTACAAAAGATTTGTCTGATGCCGAATCTGCCGAACGCTTTTTAACTCAATTCAGCGAAAAAAATCCTTCGCAATACAATAAACTTCTCAAAAACAAAGGTTTGTTGTCAGATGTTTTGACGCTCGTTTCATACAGTCCGCTGCTCGCCACGACGCTTTTGCAAAATCCTAATTATCTTTGGTGGCTAAATCGTCACCGCGCCGAATCGAATGTGCGCGACAAGGAAGAGTTGCTCGAATCGTTGGCGCGTTTTGCGATGACGAATACGCAGATCGAACCGCAAATTTTGCTGGCGCGTTTCCGCCGCCGCGAACTTTTGCGGATTTACTTACGCGACATTCGGCGTTTGGGAACGATCGCGGAAATCACCGAAGAAATCTCGAATTTGGCTGACGCGATTCTCGAATACGCACTTCGTCTGGCGCGTCAGGAAATGGACAATCGATACGGAATTCCGCTCGAAACCGACGAAAAAAACCGCTCGAAACCAGCCGGATTTTGCGTTGTAAGTCTCGGAAAACTCGGATCGAAGGAACTCAATTATTCATCCGACATCGATCTGCTTTTTATTTATTCTTCGGACGGAAATACTTCCGGCATCGGCGCGAAAGGAACGGTCACGAACCGCGAATATTTCGTCAAGCTCGCCGAATTCGTCACTAAAATCGTCGGGCAGCAAACAGGCGAAGGCGCGGCTTACCGCGTCGATATGCGCCTTCGCCCGCACGGACGAATCGGCGCACTCGCTTTATCTTTGAAGGAAACCATTCGTTATTATCAAACCGAAGCCCGAAAATGGGAAAAACAAGTTTTGATTCGTGCGCGGGCGAGTGCAGGCGATGCAGAAATCTTTAAAAATTTCTTTTCGGCGGTTGAAAATTTCGTTTTTTCAAAAGACGAATCGATTGAAAACGCGCTCGAGAATGTTCGGCTTTCAAAGGAAAAAATCAATCAGGAACAAAATAAAAATTCCGGTTTTAACGTCAAACTCGGCAAGGGCGGAATTCGTGAGATCGAATTTATCGCGCAGGCTTTGCAATTGGCACACGGCGGACGGGACGAATGGCTTCGTTCGCCGCACACATTGATAAGTTTGACACGGCTTGCCGACCGTAAACTCATCAGCGAAAACGAGTTGACCGAACTTTTTGACGGTTACGAATTTCTGCGTCAGCTCGAACATATTCTGCAAATGGAACACGGTTTGCAAACGCATAATATACCGCTCGAAGCTGAAAAAAGATTGCTGACCGCCCGAAGAATCAATTTATCGAGTTTTGAAGATTTGGAAAAATCCTTATCCTTTCACACCGCCAACGTCAATCGCGTTTTTACTCGCGTTTTCGGCAATTCCGAACCGAAACCGATAACCGAAAAAACTCAAAATATCGAAGAAATCAAAATTGAAACTAAAGATGCAAATATAAATGAAAAAAAGACTTCTTTAGTTTATCAACCGATCTTGGATTCATTGGCAAAGACCGGTCTGAATCAGAAACTAGACGAAAAAACGCTGGAAATTTTAGAAAAGCTGTCGCAAATTTCTCCGCCGTTTGCTCAGTTGATATTTTCAAATCCGAATTTGATCGAATCTTTACCTGATATTTCCGAAAATTTTCCGAAAAGAGATTACAAAACACTTCTGTTCGAAAAAATCGTAAATGAAAAGGATTTTTCCAAGCGTTTGGCTGAATTTCGCACGATTCATTCGCAATTTTTGCTCGAAATCGCGGTTTTCGATGTTTTTGAAAAAATCTCGCAGCAAGAAACCAAATTTATCCAAAATAAAATTGCCGAAGCGAGCCTTGAAGCGGCTTTATTTATTACAAAACAAGAAATTTGCCGAAAATTTTCGCAAAATTTCGATTACTTCCCTTTTGCCGTTTTGGGTTTGGGAAAATTAGGCGGTCGCGGCATCGATTACGGTTCCGATCTCGATCTCGTGTTGGTTTTCGACGACGAAGAATACACGCCGATTTCGCGTTTTTCGCAAGCCGAATTTTACAGCCGCGTGGTCGAAATTTTCGTTACGACGCTTTCTGCTTTGACGCGCGAAGGACAAATTTACCGCGTCGATCTGCGGCTTCGTCCATACGGCAAAAACGGCACAACTTCAATCGGTAAACGCGCTTTTTTGAATTATTTACAATATAACGCCGCGATTTGGGAATGGCTTGCTTATGTCAAAATCCGTTCGGTTGCGGGCGATTTCGGATTGGGCGATTATGTCGAAAAAGAAGCGCGTAAAATCATTCATCAAAATGCGCAAACCGATGAGATCAAGCAGGATAATTTCAAAAACCTGAAAGAAGAATCGCGCCGAATTCGTGAACGTCTTTGGGAAGAAAAATCCGCTTCGCAACGCGGAAAAGAAATCGATATAAAATTCGGCGAAGGCGGAATGCTCGACGTTTATTTTGCGATGCGTTTTTTACAGCTTCGTGATAATTTGCCTGATGAAACCGAAAATCGTTCGACAATTTCGATGATCGAAAAGCTTTTTGAAACAAAGTCTTTGAGCCGTGAAGATTTTGAAAATTTGAAAAACGGTTACGATTTTCTTTCTAAACTCGATCATCAACTTCGTTTAACTATCGGGCGTTCG
>DAITPE010000356.1:0-6184 GCA_036833775.1 Pyrinomonadaceae bacterium
CGGCAAATCTTTCAAACCGCCGACGCGCCGAAATGTTCCTTCTTCCAAAACGCGGAGCAATTTTGCTTGGAGCGGAAATTCGATTTCGCCGATCTCGTCCAAAAACAGAGTTCCGCCTGCGGCTTGTTCAAAAAGTCCTTCCTTGCGCGATTTTGCATCGGTAAATGCACCTTTTTCATAACCGAAAAGCTCTGATTCTATCAATGTTGCTGGAATTGCCGCGCAATTTATCGCCAAAAAAGGTTTGCCCGCACGATTTGAAGCGTAATGAATCGCCTTCGCAAAAAGGTCTTTTCCCGTTCCCGATTCGCCTTGCAAAAGAACGCTCGAAACCTCGCTGACAGCGACTTTTTGCGCCAGAGATTTCATTTTTTTCATCTCTTCGGAATTGCCGATTATCTGATCGAAACTGAATTTTTTCGCTTCTTTCTGCCTGATATTTTGAACTTCGCGGCGCAGTTCGATGGCTTCGATACCGTTGCGGATCGTGACGTGAATTTCGTCGAGATCGATCGGTTTTCCGATAAAATCGTATGCTCCGCCGCGCAGAGCCGCGATCGTATCGTCGATCAAAACATTTGCCGTGATCATTATCACGACAGCATCGGAATGCTGTTTTTTTATTTCGCGCAAAACATCGAGACCGGAACCATCGGGTAAATTTATGTCGAGAAGCGTTACCACAGGCGATTCGTTTTCGTAAAGTTCGAGTGCAATTCGCTTATTTTCTGCCAAAACAGGCGTGTAACCCCAACTTCTGAGTGCTTCGCCGAGCGACCAGCGAATGAGTTGTTCATCGTCAACCACGAGAATTTTCTCTTTCATCTTTACTCCTTTTCAATTAATCCGATTCGCTCGTTTTCGTTGATGAAATAATTGAACCAAGCAAACAGGCGGATACCGACCTAAGAAAAATAAACGCAATATTCATTCCCGCCTAAAATATCGAAAAACTCTTTGTTTTATTGTTTATTTTGAAGAAAAAATGAGCCAAACCGAGAAATAGTTCGCGGTTTCGGGGAATTTTTCCGCAAACGCAAAAATTATTATAAAATTGCAAATTTTTTGAGGACAAAAATCACCGAAAATATGTTACATTCAAGCAGTTAAAAAAAACTAAAATCAGAATAATATGAATATTAAGCAAAGACCGTCTTTGACGTTCTGGCAAATCTGGAATATGAGTTTCGGATTTCTCGGAATTCAATACGGATTCGGGCTTCAGCAAGCAAATTTGAGTCCGATTTTCCGTTATCTCGGCGCGGAAGAAGACAAGCTGCCGATTTTATGGCTTGCCGGACCGATCACGGGTTTGATAATTCAGCCGATTATCGGTGCGATTAGCGACGGAACTTGGGGCAGATTCGGCAGACGCAAACCGTTTTTCGTGATCGGCGCATTGACCGGAAGCGTCGCCGTGATGATGATGCCGTATTCGCCGTATTTATGGATGGCAGTCGGACTTTTCTGGATTTTGGACGCGTCGATGAACACGGCGATGGAGCCTTACCGCGCTTTGATCGGCGATAAACTCAACGACAAACAGCGAACGCTTGGGTTTTCCGTTCAAACCTTTATGATCGCAGGCGGGCAAATTCTCGCCGGATTGATGCCGACTTTACTTTTGTATTACGGGATTTCAAAAGAATCTGCCAACAACACCGTTCCCGACATCGTTAAATATTCATTCGTCATCGGCGTTGTCGCAATGCTTGTAACTGTTTTATGGACGGCATTTACGACCGAAGAATATCCGCCCGACGACATCGAAGAATTTAACAAACAAAAAGCCGAAAAAGGCAGCATTTTTCACGCTTTCACGGAAATTTGGGAAGTCGTGACGAATATGCCGAAAGTCGTCAAACAGATTTGGTGGGTAAAACTTTTCACTTGGTATGGAATGCCGATGATGTGGCAATATCTCGCGCTTTCGATCGCTCGCCATTGTTTCAACGCGCCGACCAAAGATTCGCCGAATTTCGCCGAAGGTTCAGCAAAAGGCGGCGTTGCACTGACCGTGATGAACATCACGACGGTCGTGATGTCTTTTCTAATTCCTACGATCGTTAGACTTATCGGAACGCGAATGACTTATGCGATTTTTCTTGCAATCGGCGGTTTCGGTTTTATTTCGATGCTTTTCACGGAAAATCTCTACGTCGTTTACGGCGGAATGGTCGGCGTTGGTGTCGGCTGGTCGGCGATCATTACGATTCCGTTTATTATGACGACTTCGGTCGTTCCCGCTTCAAAAACCGGCGTTTATATGGGACTTTTGAATGCATTCATCTGTATTCCGCAAATCTTCGAAATGCTCACAGTTGGTTTTTACTACGACACGCTTCTCAAAGGCGATCCGCGCAACGCGATTGTTTTAGCAGGTATTTGTTTGGTTTTAGGTGCGTTCGCGTGTCTTTTTATTTCAAAAGAAGCCGAAATGTCTGCAAATCGAGAAGTTTTGGAAACGTAGAATTTTATGAACGATCTCAGCAAAAAATGGTGGAAAGAAGCCGTCGTTTATCAAATTTACCCGCGATCATTCAAAGATTCAAACGGCGACGGAATCGGCGATCTGCGCGGAATAATCGAAAAGCTCGATTACATTAAAAGTTTGGGCGTAGATGTTGTTTGGCTGAATCCGATTTTCAAATCGCCGAATGACGACAACGGCTACGATGTCAGCGATTACCGCGAAATTATGGACGATTTCGGTAATATGAATGACTTCGACGAGATGCTCGCGGGTTTTCACGAACGCGGCATCAAAGTCGTTCTCGATCTCGTCGTAAATCATTCTTCGGACGAGCATTTCTGGTTTCAGGAAGCGAAAAAATCACGCGAAAATCCGTATCGAAATTATTATCATTGGTGGAACGCCGAAGACGGAAAACCGCCGAAACGCTGGAGTTTTTTTGATGTCAACGGCGACGCTTGGAAATACGACGAAACGACAAATTCGTATTATCTGCATATTTTTTCCGAAAAACAGCCCGACCTGAATTGGGAAAATCCAAAATTGCGTCAAGAAGTTTACGACATCGTAAAATTTTGGTTCGACAAAGGAATCGACGGTTTCCGAATGGACGTTATCACGTTTATTTCAAAAGATTTACCATTCAAAGAATTGCCCGAAAAATATAATGGCGACTTCGTTCAGTATTACGCCGAAGGTCCGCATTTGCACGAATATCTGCGCGAATTTAACCGCGAAGTTCTTTCAAAATACGACATTATGACCGTCGCCGAAGGTCCGGGAACGACCGTCGAAAATGTTCTCAATTTCGTCGGCGAAGACCGCAACGAACTCAATATGTCGTATCATTTCGACATCAGCAATCTCGGACACAAGGATTTATCGAAAAAATTGATGGCTTCGGAAGGCTGGAATTTTCTCGAATTCAAAGAGATTTTCAAAAAATGGGACGACGTTTTCGCCGAAAAAGGTTGGGGAACGGTTTATCTGGGAAATCACGATTTTCCGCGAATGGTTTCGCGTTGGGGAAATGATTCGGAAGAATGGCGCGAAGTTTCGTCTAAAATGTTGACAACATTTCTCTTAACGATGCGCGGAACGGTTTATTATTATTTCGGCGACGAGATTGGAATGACGAATATCCGCTTTGAAAAACTGGAAGATTACCGCGACATTATGACGATAAATCTTTACAAATTGATCGAAGCGGAAGACGGCGATCTCGACGAATTTATGGAATCGCAAAAGCTCATCGCACGCGACAACGGACGTACACCGTTTCAGTGGAATTCGACGGAAAACGCCGGATTTTCAAGCGGAAATCCGTGGCTCAAAGTTAATCCGAATTACACGGAAATCAACGCCGAAGCGCAGGAAAAAGACGAAAATTCGGTGTTGAATTATTTCCGCAAAATGATTCGTTTCCGCAAAGAAAACGAGGTTTTGATCTACGGCAAAACCGAATATTTCGATATGGAAAACGAAAGCGTTTTTGCTTACACGCGTGAGTTTGACGGCAGAAAAATGCTTGTTTTGATAAATTTTAAGAAAACGGAAGCGGAAGCAAAAACAGGAATCGAAATGTCGAAAACAAAAGTCGTGTTCGGCAATTATTCCGAATCATCAACTGACGGAAAATTGAAACCGTATGAGGCGGTAATTTATGAATTGACGGAGTAAAATAAGATGAAAATATTTTTGAATTTATTTTTGATTTTTATTGTTTCGATGAATTTATATGCACAAAAATCAGGCGAAAAACCGATCTTTTGGCAATTTACCGAAAGTCTGAACTACGCCGAAAAACAAATGTCCGTTAAAAGCGGAAAAATCGAAATGTCTGCGGGCGCGGAAACCGATTTTTTTATCGAACCGAACTTGCCGCCGTATGAAAAAGCCAACGCGCCGCTGCTTTTGAAAACGGTTGACAACACGAAACCTTTCACGTTTTCATTCAAAACCACGCCCGTTCACACCGTCAAATACGATGCGGGAATGGCTTTTATTTACGTTGACGACAAAAATTGGTTGAAATTCGCCTTTGAAGCCGACGAACGAATGAACAAACGACTCGTCACCGTGAAAACGAACGATTTTTCCGACGACAACAATCACGACGCGATAAAAAGCCAGAGCGTTTATCTGAAAATCTCTTCCAATACGAAAGTCGTCGGTTTTTATTATTCGATCGACGGAAAAAGTTGGCAATTAGTCCGCGTTTTCAAAAACGAATATCCGCAAAACATAAAAATCGGAATCGGCACGCAATCGCCTGTCGGAAAAGGTAACAAATCCGTTTTTGAAAACTTTCAATTTTCCGAAACGAGCGTTAAAGACTTTAGAATGGGAATTTAGCCGAACAATTTTCTGAAAAATGAATAAATCCGAACGCGAAAAAATGTTGGCTGGCGAAGGCTATTTTGCAATGGACGACGAGCTCGGCAGAATGAATGCAAAAGCGCAGGAACTTTTGTATCGATTCAACAATTCGCATCCTTCGCAAATTGCCGAACGCGAGGAAATAATCAAACAGCTTTTCGGGGCAGTCGGCGAAGGTTGTTTGATTAAACAGCCCTTTTTTTGCGATTACGGCAGTAATATTTTCATCGGCAACAAATTTTTCGCCAATTATGACTGTGTGATCTTGGATTGTAACGAAGTCCGCATTGGAAACAATGTGATGTTTGCGCCTAAAGTTCAGATTTACACGGCTTATCATCCGCTCGAACCGGAAATCAGACGCACTGAACTGGAATTTGCGTCGCCGATCACTATCGGCGATGTCGTTTGGCTAGGCGGCGGCGTGATCGTTTGCCCGAACGTCGAAATCGGCGCAGGCACGACCATCGGCGCAGGAAGTGTCGTGACAAAAAACATTCCGCCGAGAGTTTTCGCCGCCGGAAATCCGTGCCGTGTAATTCGGCAAATTGATTAAAAATTAGTTAGCTATTCGAGGAAAATCTTATGCGAAAGTTTCTATTGCTTACAATCATTTTTTCTATGATCTCAGTAATTTACGCCCAAAATCAGTATCAGCCGATTCCATATGTCAAAGTAAAACATCCCGAATGGGCTCGAAAAGCCGTGATGTATCAAATAAACACCCGTGCTTTTACTAAAGAAGGAACTTTCCGCGCCGCCGAAAGACATCTGCCGCGATTGAAAGAGCTCGGCGTTGATATTTTATGGATTATGCCGATCAACACGATCGGCGTAAAAAATAGGAAAGGAACGCTCGGAAGTCCTTATTCGGTCAAGGATTATTATTCGGTAAATCCCGAATTCGGAACGATGGATGACTTCAAACATTTCGTCAACGAAGCGCACAAACAAGGCTTTTACGTCATTTTGGATTGGGTCGCAAATCATACGGCTTGGGACAACGAGCTGCAAAGCAAACATCCCGATTGGTATGACAAAGACTGGAAAGGCGATTTTCGCCCGACTCCTTGGTGGGATTGGTCGGACATTATCAATCTTTCCTACAAATCGCCCGAACTCCGCAAATATATGAGCGATGCGATGAAATATTGGGTTCGTGAAACCGATATTGACGGCTATCGCTGCGATGTTGCGGGCTTTGTTCCGGTTGATTTTTGGAACAATCTGCGAAAAGAATTAGACACGATCAAACCCGTTTTTATGCTCGCCGAATGGGAATCGCGCGACCTTCACGAATACGCTTTCGATATGACTTATGCGTGGACTTGG
>DAITPE010000357.1:0-6179 GCA_036833775.1 Pyrinomonadaceae bacterium
TTAAATCGATGTTTTGCTTGACGAGTTCGGCGCGCAAGGTTTCAAGATCGCGGATATATTTTCCGGTTTGTTTATGATAATTTTCGGCAGCTTTATCGATGATTTTTCCAATCGGCTGAAAATACGAAAAGCTCGATGTCGAAACGTCGAAATCGTCTTTCGTCGCAAAAGTTTTGTCTGCACCTGAAGTTTTCCAACTCAAAATTTCCTGCGTTTTATCGACGGTAAAATTCGGTTTGTAAAGATTTCCCCAAACGTCGCGAATACGATCGAAATCCAGATTATTTTTCCGTAAAATTTCGCGCAAAGAAGCTTCGTCAAACGGATGTTCGCCCGTTTTTTCAAAATGCGTTTTCAAAATTTCTTCGATCGGCGCAAACTGTTTTTTGAAAATTTCGGAATATTCGCTTTTCGCGGCAACTTGATCGAACCAACTGCGGTAAACGCGCGGATAAAAATAATTATTTGCTAGCATAACTTCCGCCGCAAGCTGAATTTCGGGCGAAATATTTCTCGAAAGATCGAGATCGTTCAAATCTTTCAAAGTAATGCCGCCGAAAGATTTGTTGTAGCCTAAAAACGACGAATAACGGCTGAAATAACTGCCGAAATCGGCATCGGTTCGTGCGCGTTCTTCGACGGCTTTGTCGAAAATCACGACACCGAGCGCAGTTTCGATTGGTTTTCCACTTCCGTCGAGCGACGAAAAATCGATCTTCGCGTCTTCGTTCGGTTTGTAAACGGCTTTCTCGAATTTTGCGTCAACCTTCAAATTTTCCTGTTTCGGAAAAATAATTCCGCGCGAAGCACGCATTTTTGCGTCGTAATAATTATCTTCTTCGTCGGTGTAAACTCCGATCGTCAGATCGCCTGAAAACTGCGGCGCATAAGGAATTTTCACTTCGGCTTTTCCGTCTTTCAATTTTGCCGTCAAAGCTTCGAGCGAAGTCCAATCTTTGACGATCTCGACATAAACCAAACCTTCTTTTTTCGACGATATTATTTTCGCTTTAATGCTTTCGCCGGGTTTGTAAACGGTTTTGTCAGTTTCGATCTGCAAACCTTCGTTCTCGCCGTAATATTGAATTGCGCGACCAAAAGTTCCCTTTTGACCGTCTTTGTCGCGGGCAATTATCTGCAAATCGAGGTCATCGGTTTCATTTTTAAAGTTCGGACGCGAAAAATACAATTTTCCCGCGCCGAGTTTGTTCGTTTTCAAATTCTGTAAGTTTTTGTATTTGTCGTCGTTTTCATCGTCATTTTTCCCTTTGATCTCAACGTCGCAAACTGCCGGAGTTCCGTCGGCGTAAAACGTCGAAATATAAGCGGTAATCGGCAATTTCGTGCTTAAACCCGACGTTTTTCCGATGAAATAAATATGGATCGGTTCGCGTGAAATCCGCACGTCAAATCGTTTTTGCTCGGTGCGATTTGTCGTCAGATCAGTGTAATAAGCCGCAAAATGCAGATCATCATACTTGTCGTAATCGTCATCCAGCAAATCTGCAAATTCATCTTTCAGATCGACTTTGGCGATGTATTTTCCGTCTTTGTCCGCTTCGCCTTCAAACACTCCTTTTTCGGTCACGTCGTATTTTTGCTTGCGCCAATTCCAGTTTCGTTCGCTTTCCTGCACGACGCGAACTTTTCCTTTCGTGACGGGTTTTCCGAAAAGATAATCGGCGGTCACGGCGATTTCGGCTTGTTTATCGGTCGGTAAATAAAAGGTTTTGTCGGGTTTTGCCGTCACCGCAAAATTCGGCAGATCGTAACGCGAAACTTTGAAATAAAGCCGATCTTCGTCCAGTTCGCCGCTCGCTTTTACCTCGACGCGATACGAACCGAGTTTGGCATTTTCGGGAATTTTCCACGAAACGGAAGCAATGCCGAAAGCGGAAGTTTTCACAGTTTCTTTGAATAAAACCGTGTCCGCTTCATCAAAAATCTTAAATTCGAGTTCGCTGTCGGCGACGACGGTGTTGTCCGCATCGAAATAAAGTCCGCGAACCTTGAAATCTTGTTCGGGCTGATAGATCGGTTTATCGGTCGTCAGCAAAACTCTGCCGTTGCGCGAATCTTCTTGAAAATCTTCGTAAACACTGCGTTCGATGCCGTTTTTTCTGCCTGTAATATCGAGATCGGCTTCATCGATTTTGATGTTTTCGGGAACCTTAAACGTCAATAAAGCAAATCCGTCCGCATCGGTTTCGCCCATCGCTTTCAGCGTAATTTCGTCTTCTTCCTTTTCCGTGTCGAGGTCGATCTCGATTTCGCCTTCGAGCTTTACATTTTTCACTGGCAAACCCGACACGGGATGAACGGCGCGGACCTTTATTTGCTGAGTTTTTCCTTGAAAAATAAATTCGGAAGTAACAACGCGAAGCTCGAAAATGTCTTTCACGAGTTCGGAAAACGAAACGAAACCTTCGCGTTCGCCGATGCGATAATGAAGCCGAAACCAATCCAATTTTTGATCGGAAACCGCCGCCCAATTATTCCATTGAATCGGAATTTTGTAATTTTTTTTGCCTTTTTCGATTCGCAGATTCTGCGTTTTGCTTGCCTGAACTTTATCTTTCGTATCGAAAATTTCGAGTTCTATTTTAGCGTCGAAACTTTCCGACGGATTTTCGACGACGATCGCCGCTTCGACCAAATTTTCGCTGAGTTTCAAACTCGATTCTTTTTCTAAAATATTCTGCGCGTGAGCCGAAAAAAGACACAGCAAGCACACTACGACCAACGGGAAGAGCTTCGTTCGCATAAAAATTTTCCTCAGATTTTTACAAAGATTTTGTAAGTTTTTTGACCTGTCAGCCTAATTGATGCAGCGAGATTTTGAATCGGTTGCTTTGACGAGAAAATAATTTTATTGGAACGCCTGCGCCCTCGCAGGCAAACGGCGCGAATGCGACGTAGCGAAGAATATATTGCAAAGAAGTTTATTGCTCGTCAGTTGTTCGCGTTTCACGCTCATTGCCTGCGAGGGCGCAGGCGTTCCGACAGTTGGCGTTCCAAATTTTACGCTTTCGGATGCGCTTTGTCGTAAACTTCGATGAGTTTTTCCATCGAAACCTGCGTGTAGATTTGTGTCGTCGAAAGCCGCGCATGTCCGAGAAGTTCCTGAATGTCTCGTAAATCTGCGCCCGAATCGAGCATTTGCGTGGCAAACGAATGTCTTAAACTGTGTGGTGAAATATCAGGATGAACGTCGGTGCAGAGTTTTATGTATTTATCGACCATTCGCCCGACCGAGCGTGTCGTGATGCGCGTTCCTTGATAGTTCAGAAAAACGATTTGCTCATCGCGTTCTGACGGCGGACAATTATTTAAAAAAGTCGGACGCGTTTCGTTGAGATAATACATCAGAGATTGCAAAGCCTGTTCGCCGAACGGCAAAATCCTTTGTTTTTTGCGCTTTCCTGTGACGCGCACGAGTTTTTCGCGGAAATCGATGTCTTTCAAATTCAAATTTACAAGCTCGCCGACGCGCATTCCGGTCGCCCATAGAAACTCCAAAATCGCGCGGTCGCGTCTTCCTAGATCGGTGTTTAGATCGGGCGTTTCGACAAAGCGAACCGTATCTTCAACCGAAAGATGCGTTGGAAGTTTGCGTTCTATCTTCGGCGTGGCGACGAGTTTTGCGGGATTGTTTTCTTGAATTCCTTCACGAATCAGAAACTGAAAAAATGTGCGAAGCGAAGCCAATTTACGCGCGATCGAAGTTTTCTTTTTGTTTTCGCCGTGCAAGCTCGCCATCCATTCGCGGATCGTCAAATGGTCGATCTCCGAAACTGAAATATCGGAAACTTTGCCTTTCAAAAGCAAATAATCACGAAACTGTTCGAGATCGCTCGAATAATTTCGCAAAGTGTGTTTGCTCACATTGCGCTCGTAAAGCAGATGTTGGAGAAATTGCTGTAAATATTCTTCAAGCATAATCGTTCGTGGTTAATTGTAAATCGTTAATCGATTTTTGCGAAACGAAAACGATTAACGATTAGCTTGTTTCGGGACGTAATAACCTTTTCTGGTGCGGACGTTCAAATTATTACGATTTTTGACGGTCAGATCGATCGTGCGAAATTGCCCGCGTTTGTCGGCATCGTTTTCGGGGTAATAACTCAAAATATATTGCTGTGCGAGCTCGGCGGAAATTTGCGCGAAAGCCGCGTCGAGTTCTTTTTCGTCGATCGGCGAATAAACCGCGCCGCCGGTTTGCGAAACGATTTCCTGCATTCTGCGTTCGGCGGCAAGCTGGCGAATATTCGCGTTTCCGCCGCGCTGTCCGGTTCGCTTGTAGTTTTCAAAATCGGTCGTTTTCACGACGTAAACCTGACAATTATTGATTTGAAGCGAACGCAAAGTCGCTTCCAAACTCGAATCGCTAACCGTATCGTCACCGTCGGAAACGATCACGATCACGCGCCGACCTTGTGCATCGCGCAGATATTCGGCGGCTTTGATAATTCCGTCGAGCAAGGCGGTCGCGCCTTCGGGATTTGCAAAAGCGTCGATCGCGTCGGTCAATTGCGAAACATTTTTCGTCAAAGGCTGTTCGAGCCTTGAAGCCGTCGCCACGCTGAAAAGCGCGACCAAATCTTTTTCGGGACGAATCACGCGTTTGAAAAACCGAATCGCCGCTTTCTTTTCAAATTCGCGCGCAATGCTCACGCTCGACGAATTATCGAACAAAAGCGCAAGTCTGACAGGTGTTTCCGCCCGAAAAACTTCGCCGATCTCGACCGTTTCGCCGTCGATCTGCAATAAAAAATCGTCAGTCTTTAAATTCGTAACGCTTGCGCCGTTTGCATCCAAAACCGAAACCGGAATCGGCACGAGATTCGATTCAAACGAAAGCGTGTCATCATCACTTTGAACTTTTTTAGAAACTTTCTGCGGTGTCGGCAAAGCTGTCGGATTGTCGTTTTTCGGTTCGGTCGGCGAATAAACGCCGCGAAACGGCGTCGGCGAAGGCGAAGGCGATTCGCTCGGACGATTGCGTCCGCTTTGCGCAAAAACGCCAATTGTCAGCACGAAAAACGAAATTGTGAGCAGAAATTTATGATTCATACCATTTCAGACCGTTCGGCAATTCTTCAGTTGCAAATTCAAAATGAATAACGCGCCGATTTTTCGGACTTTTTCCCGCTGAAGACGAATGCAAAATTAAAGGGCGCATTATTAAACAGTCGCCTTTTTTGACGCTGCAAAGATGTGTTTCGTTTGCTTCGCGCAAAGATTTTATTTCCAAAGCACTTAAACGACCTTTTCGATGAGTTTTCGGCAATATTTTCAGTGCGCCGTTCGTTTCGTCCGCATCGTCGAGATGAAACCGCAAAGTTATCATTTTTTCAAGAATTTCGATCGGCGGCTGAACGTGTTGAATATTTGCTTTTAATGTCCAAGCCGAAAATCCTTGCGTTTCGCGTTTTTCTTTGACAGCAATCGTTAAATCCTGATGCCAAGGAACTTTCCAATTCGCTTCGGCAGTTTTATTGAAATAAATCGCTCTGACAACTTTAGCATTTTTTCCGAGAAAGTTGTGCGCGATTTTTTTAACCGTTTCGCTTTCCGAAAATTTGCGGATTTCTTTTGAAAGATTCAGCAGATTTCTGACACCGTAAATTGCTTCATTTCTTTTGCTGACAGCATTTGAATCGTTTATTTTCGACAGTTCATCCGCCAAAAAAGAAACGGTTTCCGCGTTCAAAACATTTTCGATCACGCTGAAACCGTTTTCCTCAATTTCTGCAATTTGCATAAACTATTTCCAATCGGGCGAAGTTCCGCCGTATTCTTGAAAAGTCGGTTTATTAAACAAAGCTTTAACTGAATCGCGCATTAAAACGATGATCGTGAAAACACCTAAAACCGTGCCGAACGGTGTAAAAATGCACAAAATTGCGGCGACGACTATGCAAAACATATAACTTGTCTGTTTCGACAGTTTTCTGCCTGCGATGATCGTGCAAATCGCCAAAGTCCAACCGCAAAGAATGATTATTGCAGGAATCACGGTAAACATTAAGCCGAATATTTCTTTTGGAAACGGCGGCGCATCGGCAGGATTTTTCGGTTCGGGCATATTTCCTGTCAAAAACATTATTCCGATCGCCAAATGAATGAATGGAAGACAAGAAAATAAAGCGATTATGGCACCGACGACGTAGTGAAAA
>DAITPE010000358.1:0-6178 GCA_036833775.1 Pyrinomonadaceae bacterium
TGCTAAAAGAAGAAGTGAAAATCCTGCAATGGCTTTTCTACGCGATCGCTTTTTCGGGCGTTTTGTTTATCGAACAATTCGATGCGCGGGTTTCGATCTTTTTTCTGATCATCGGTATTTTATCGGCGTTTTGTTCGGGAATGGCATACAATCTCGTCCGCAGTTTGCGCGAGCGCGAACATCCTTTGACGGTCGTTTTTCATTTTCAATTGGTTGGAATGATCGCGGGTTTATTCTTCACAATTTTCAATTGGAAAACGCCTTTTGCAACTGATTGGATTTTTCTTTTTTTAGTCGGAGTTTGTTCGCAGGTCGGACAGATTTATCTGACGAATGCGCTGCAAAAAGAAAAGGCGGCAAGCGTAGCGATCATCAATTATTCGGGTTTGATTTACGGATTGGTTTTCGGCTGGTTCGTTTTCGCCGAACCGCAAGGAATGGAATCATTAATTGGAATGTTTCTGGTCGTGATCGGCGTGATTGCAAGCGTGATTTACAGCCGGCGACAAAAGGAAATCGAAAAGATCGAATCGACCGTTGCTTAATTATGAAACGCAAAAATTTTCACCGCATTTTATTTTTAATTGCCGGAATTTACAACATTTGTTGGGGATTATGGGTGAGCTTCGATCCGAACTGGCTGTTTCGATTTGCCAAAATGGAATTGCCGAATTATCCCGAAATTTTCGTCTGTGTCGGAATGGTCGTCGGTCTTTACGGCATCGTTTACCTTGAAATTGCCCGAAAGCCCGAACGCGGCTTTATTCTCGCTTTGGTCGGTTTTATCGGCAAAATTTTAGGTCCGCTCGGAATATTTTATTACATATATATCGGCAAATGGACGTTTTCGGCGTTGATTATGAATTTGACGAATGATTTTATATGGCTGATTCCATTTGCTTTATATCTATACGATTCACTTCCGTATTTCAAAGATGATTTGAAAAACTGATTACGAACAAACCGTAACAAATCACACAAATTTTGAAAGAACCCAAAACGATCACGGTCGATTTGTCGTCATAATCGAAGCGACGGTAATTTGAAATCGGATAATTTTATATAAAAATGTGACAGAAAAAGGATTTTGTGAGCACACAAAATAAAATTGTGTGCACGAAAAACTATTTTGTGTGCACGAAAAATGATCTTGTGAGCCACCGAAGCAATTTTTCGTGCACGAAAAATAGTTTTTCTGTCCACCGAAGAAGTTTTTCGTGCACGAAAAATAGTTTTTCGAGCCACCGAAATAGTTTTTCTGTCCCGAAAAATAGTTTTTCGTTCACGAAAATTCATAAATATCCACAGAAAACATCGATTTTCAAATGTTCATATCTGCAAATTATGAAGCAAAAAAAACGTGTTTGAAAGAAAAACTTTCAGTCTGCGCGACGTTTGAGATATAGTTGAAACTATGAATAAACCTGAAGAAATCAAACAAATCTTGGAAGAATGTAAAACGATCGCGGTCGTCGGTCTGTCGTCGAATCCGATGCGACCTTCGAACGGCGTGGCAGGATTTATGCTCAAAAAAGGCTACACCGTCATTCCTGTCAATCCGAACGAAACCGAAGTTTTCGGGATAAAAGCCTGTCAAACTCTTTCAACGGTTACGGAAAAAGTAGATTTAGTCGATATTTTCCGCCGTTCGGAAGAAGCAGGCGCGGCAGTTGACGAAGCGATCGCGATCGGCGCAAAAGCCGTCTGGCTGCAAGAAGGCGTGATCGACCGCGAAGCCGCCGAACGCGCCGAAAAAGCGGGTTTGCTCGTCGTGATGGACAGATGCTGGCTGAAAGATTATATGAAGTTTTTATAAAAAGATGGACAAGCGCGTAAAATTAACGATCAATGATACTTTGGCGTTTTATGACGATTATGTCGGCGATTACGTTTTCAACGAGTCGAACGTCCAAACCTACGATTATTTCTTCAAAGTTCCGTCGGAATTTTTAGCGGGCGAACATTTGAACGAAAACAGCATCAACCTGATTCTCAAATTTTTATACGGCGAAAATTGGCAGTCGGGCAATGAAGACGGCTCGCGGTTTATGATTTTGCAGACGAAATCACAGCTTTTAAGCGATGCAAACGCCGATGAATGGCTGAGCCGCAGTTATTGTTACAGCGTCGATGAAACGGGAAAAGTTTCAAAGATTTCGCCGCAGGAGTTTTAATTGTGGATTCGAAAATCAAAGCGATCGTCGTCACCGTCAGCGATTCGCGCGAAGAAAAAACGGACGTTTCAGGCGCGGCTTTGCTCGAACTTTTGATAAATTACGGCGCGGAAGTTCACGAAAAGATCATCGTTTCGGACGATTTTGAAGAATTGCGAAACACGCTTTACGTTTTGACCGAACGCGAAGATGTAAATTTGATCGTCACGACGGGCGGAACGGGTTTTGCGCCGCGCGACAATACGCCCGAAGCGACTCGCGCCGTGATCGAAAAAGAAGCAAACGGTTTGGCGGAAGCGATGCGTTACGAAACGGCGAAAATCAACCCGAAAGCAATTCTTTCACGCGGAGTTTGCGGAATCAGAAATAATACTTTAATAATAAATTTACCCGGTTCACCGAAAGGCGTTGCGGAATGTTTCGAGGTGCTGAAACCCGTTCTGAATCACGCCGTAAATTTATTGGAAGGAAATACCAAACATTGAAAAAATTCAAATTGCTTTTTGCCGTTATTTTAAGCTTTTCGATTCTTTGTTCAACGTCAAATGCTTTGAGTTTTCAACGAACGGAAAAGGTTTTTACAATTTCGTTCGCGGAAAAATTCATTAAGACAGAACTCTATTTCGGAATGTCGAAACCAGACGGCGGCGAAGTTTCGGAAGCGGATTGGGAAAAGTTTTTGGACGAAGATGTCACGAAACGCTTTCCCGAAGGTTTGACGGTTTTAAGCGGTTCGGGGCAATATCAAGACCGCGCAAACGGTCAAATAAGTAAGGAAAAATCTAAAGTTATAGTGATTTTATATGCGGCAAAAGAAAAAAAAACAAAAAATAAATTGATCGAGGAAATCCGAAATATTTACAAAGAAAAGTTCAAACAACAATCCGTTTTGCGAATCGATTCAAAAGCCGAAGTCGAGTTTTAAAATGAAAAAAGCGTAAGTTAAACGAAACTTACGCTTTTTTTGAATTGGAAAAACAATTATTCGCCGCACAAGAACGAAACTTTTTTCTTCATTGTCGACGGCGTTTTTTGTCCGATGATTTTTGCGATGATCGTTATTTCATCGCACATCGGAGCTTCGAGAAAGACAGGGAAATAGAATTTTCCGTTTTCGTTCAAAATGCCCGACATCAAAACTTTTTTCAGCTTTACTTTTTTGCCTTCCAAAACCGTTACTTCCAAACTTCTTTTACCTTCGTAATCGCCGGCTTTGCCTGATATTTCAACAGTTACGAACAATGCGGTGCCGAGATCGTTGAAAAAGCTGCGCTGGTTTGCCGCCGAAAGTTCTTCGGCAAATTCGCCCGACGTTTGCTCGAACGGAACGATCTTGATGTTCGATATTTTGAATTCAGCCGGAGCTTTTTGCGCGAATGTATTGATCGCAAAAGCCAAAAATAAAAACGTAAACAAGGGGAATATTTTCTTCATTGTTGTCCTCAAAATTAATAAAATTTGAATGCTGTTTGAATAGCCGATATTAGACTATTTATTCAGCGAATTTTGCACAAATTTCGCCGCGTCATCGTGCAATTTTTTTAGAGAATTTTTCTCGATATACATCATATGTCCGGCTTCGTAATACGCGGTCGAGATATTTTTACGCAACGACGGATCGAGATTCATCGCCGAAAGCGTGTATTCGGTCGCAAAAAACGGCGTTGCCATATCGTAATAACCGCAGGCGACGAAAATTTTCATATACGGATTTTTCGCCATCGCATCTTTCAGCGAGATCGAAGTGTCGGCATAACCGTTGTTCGTGTTCCAATTCCAAGGCGCGGAAATTCCGCCGCCGAGAATGTAATATTCGGAATCGGATTTATAACCGAGTTCGCGGCGCACGTAATCGTTAAAAGTTGCAGTGTAAGGCGGACGAATCGCCGACATCGACGGATCGTTATTGGTCGAATCCGATCCGGCATCGCGGTCGATTCCCAAAAAACGGCTGTCCAAACGACCGACCGAACGGCGTTTTTCGCGCAACAATTCAGCCATAAATTCGTCGAGTTCGATGCGGAAATTATTGTTGTCGATATAGGTTTTGCTCAAACCCGTATATTGGCTGAATTTATCGAGCAACGATTGTTTTTCCTGCGGCGTAAGTCGATCAATACGAAGCATTGCGGGAAGATATTCGTTAGTGACGAAATCTTCAGATTCTTTGACGACTTCAGCCAAAGATTTACGCTGTAATTCGGGCGAAAGTTTTTTGTGATACCAAGCCGTCGAAGTATAAGACGGAAAAATTAATGCGAGCGGCAGATCGTTGTTTTCGGCAAAACGAATCGTTTGAAAATTCATTACGGTCGAAATCAATAGAATTCCGTTCAGACCGATTCCGCGTTCGAAAAGATGATTTGAGAGTCCCGAAGCGCGTGTCGTTCCGTAGCTTTCGCCGACGAGAAACAACGGCGAACTCCAGCGTTCGTTGCGTCCGAGATACATTCTGATAAATTCGCCGACCGATTCGATGTCGCCGTTCACGCCCCAAAATTTCGCGCCGAATTCGGGTTTTGTCGCGCGAGAATAACCAGTTCCGACGGGATCGATGAAAACGAGATCGGTTTCGGCGAGCCAAGTTTCTTCATTGTCAACCAATTCATACGGCGGCGCGGGCATCATTCCGTCATCCAGCATTTTCGTGCGGCGCGGACCGAGTGCGCCGAGATGAAGCCAAACGCTTGCCGAACCCGGACCGCCGTTGAATGAAAACATCAGCGGACGTTTTGCGGGCGGATTGTCGAGCGTGTAAGCCATATAAAAAATTCTGGCTTCGGTTTCGCCCGTTCGCTCATTTCGGATCGGCATAAATCCGGTCGTCGTCGTGTAATTCAAAGTTTTACCTTTAACATTGATCGAATGTTTCTGCACAACGGGCGATTCTTCTTTAGTTTGAATGGCTGGAGCAGTTTCCGGCGGTTTCGGCGTGTCGGACGGACGCGTCATCGGCGTAGCTTGAAAAAGCATCAGAAAAGACAAAAATATCGTTGCTAACATAAGTTTGAAATAATAATTTTTTGTTGAATTGGAGAAAAGCAATAAAAGATTATCATAAAATGGGCAAAAATATTAACAAAACAAATGAGAGTTTTTGCGAAAATTATGAAATCTTAGCTAACAGATAAATCGTTTAATTTTGGAAACATGGCAATTGTTGGTAAACTCACATTTGAAATTGGATAAAGTAAACAAAAATGGAAGATTAGCAATTTTCAGTTCACGATAAATGTTCCAAAAAAAATGAACTAATTTAAAAAATAATGCGCAAAATTAACTTACTTATATTTCTCGTCGTTACTTTCGTCTTTACATCTCAAATTTATTCGCAGCTAAAAACTTCCAAACCTTTGGATTCAAATGCTATTTTCGAGCGAGTTTATAAGGTTTTACAAGCAAAACCGAAATGGCTTTCAACTTCTGAATCATGTCCTTGGGAAATTATGCCGAAAAAAGAAACCAAGATTACTTTTTTAGGAGAAGGTTGTGAGAAAAATGCTCAGCTATGTCTTGATAATTGCAAAAAAAATGACGGAAATGCGTGTTATTCATTAGCATTACTCGTTCAAGAAAAAAAAGGATTAGATCAATTTGAATCTGAACTACTGTTTTCAAAAGCGTGCAGTCTCGGAGTTTCGTCCGGCTGCACAAACAGAGCCGCAAGAATGTTCAATGACCAAGAAAATGACAAAGAAGTTATCAGTTGTGTATTTAAAACATTTGAAAAAACTTGCGAAAAAAACGATGCTTGGGGATGTACGATGTTCGGAATGATGCTGGCACAAGGAATTGGAACGGAACCGGATTTTGATAAGGCTCTGAAAGTATTGGCAAAACCTTGTCAAATCAGCGATGAAGAAGATCCGGCTTGTCAGAATGCAAAGGAAATCATTCAATTTATCAAAAAATCGAAAAATACATATTAGGAAATGTCTGCTACAAAATCTCAAAAACAAGAACTCGTGCGGGTGAAAAATTTGGTCAAACATTTTCCCGTCGAA
>DAITPE010000359.1:0-6170 GCA_036833775.1 Pyrinomonadaceae bacterium
AGAAAACCGCCAAAGTGTAATTCGTATCGGGCGTTGCCGTGGTTAAAGATTTTTCTAATTCGGGCGTTCCTTCGTCGTAAATTCCCAAAAATAAAAGCTCGTCGGCTAGTTTTTTGTGAATGTTTTCCGAATCGGTTGCCGCTTTCTTTTCCTTTAATTCCTTTCTGCCGAATTCGATTAATTTAAAGCTCGGCGTTTTATATTCTGGCAAAACTGCGTAGGATTTTTTGAGAATTTCAAGCATTTTCGCACGAATTTCTTGATTATCGTTCAAACGCAAAACGGCTTGCGCGGCGGTTTTTTGTTCGATCGGTTTGCGCGATTCGATATTTTTCGTCAGTTCGCCGAGTTTTTGTGCGATCAATTGCTTTGCTTCTTCGACGTTGTTCAATAATTTCAGCCGCTCGGTTGCTCGCCAGCCGTAATATTCGCCGCGACCGTCGGGAATCGAAAGATAAATTTCGATCGCTTCGCCATAACGCTTGAGATTTTCGAGCATCAATCCTTTCATAAAAGTGATTTCGGCTTTGTTCGTTCCGCCCGTCACGCGCGAACCGCCCAAATCTTGAAAAGTCAAAAGCTTGTCGAGATCGATGAGCGCGTTTTGCGGATCGTTTTGCGTGATGCGGATTCGCGCTTGTGCAAAAAGTGCGAGTGCTTCGGGTAATTTTCCTTTGAAAACTTCCTGCGTTTTCATCGTCCATTTCAGCGCGTCGTTCGTTTCGCCGATGTCGCGATTGATGTCAACGATGTTCAAATAAGCGCGTTCGAGATTTTCCGCGTCAGGATATTTTTCGATAAAACGCTGGTAACGCGTCGTCGCTTCTTTCGGTTTGTTGACGCGCGAATAAGCCGACGCGGCTTGGCTCAAAGCGTCTTTTGCGACGGGATGATCGGGAAATTGTTCGAGCGTGCGCTCGAACCAATTGATCGCTTCGACAAATTCGCCGATCTGCACATAGCCGCGCCCGATTTGATAAGTTGCGTCGGGAACGTTTCCGCTCTGCGGATAATTTTCGATGATCGCTTTGTAATGAAGCCGCGCATCGACAAAATCGCGGTTAAATTGATAAATCTGCGCGCGCCGCAGATGTTCGAAATCCTGCAAATTCGGTGCTTTTTTGCCGAAATTTTCTTGTCCGACTTCGAGCAAATCCAAACCTTTCGCGCCCGCCAGCGCGTAATCGTCGGGCTGTGCCGGATTCGGAAGATTATTAATTAACTTCAAAAATGTCTCACGCGCTTCGTTTGCTTTGCCCGCTTGCAGATAGCTTTGCGCGAGAAAAACGAGATTTTCGCGCTGTAAACGCGTTTCGGTCGGCTTTGTTTCAGCAGGTTTCGCCGTCGCGGTCGAAGCATTTCCATTCGATTGCTGATTGTTCAAAAGTTCGATCACGGCGTTATATTCACGGCTTTCAAAATAACTTCGCGGAATACGATTTTTAACGGCTTCGGTCAAAAGACTGTCGGGTGCAGTTAGTTGAATTTCTTCGAGATACATTCGTTCGAGCATCAGATTTCCGCTCGAACGCGCGATCTGCGAAAGATGCCAGAGCGCGTAAGGTTTGAGAATCGAATTGCGGTTCGCAACCGTTTGATAATTTGCCATCGCCGCCGCAAAATCGCCCGTTTTCTCGGAAAGCCGCGCCGCGAGATAATCATAATTATTCAAATCGAAAAGATTTTTGTTTGCTTGTTTTAAAGTGTTGAGTTCGCTCAAAGCGGATTGATAATTTCTTTCTTCAACTGCTTGCAAAATTTTCTCGTGCGGCGTTTTTTGCGCGAAAAGGTTAATTGAAAAACACAAAAGCAAAAGAAACGGCAAAATTGAACTGAAACTTCTCATTACACGAATTTTAACTTTTATCTTTAAAAGAAAAAAGAGAGCTTTGAAAAACTCTCTGAAATCATTAACGAAAATTGAACGCGGATTTGGCAGATTCGGCAGATTGACACGGATTTTATAAATTGAAAAAAGAAATTCGTTTCAATCCGCCTGATCAGCCAAATCCGCGTTCTGTTTTTCAAATCTTACGGAACGCCGACGATGCTCGGGCGCGTATCGAGAAATGCGAGCGGAACGTCGCCGTTTTGCCCGAATTTTATTGAACTAAATGCGCCGTCGGAACTTTTCAGCACAAACCAATCGCCGTTTCTAAAGACTGCGAAATCGATAATTCCGTCGTTGTCGTAATCGGCGGGAACGGGTTTGTCGTACGCGCTGCCGAAGTTTTGATATTCAATTTTATTGTCTTCGCTGCGGATAAAAATCCATTGCCCGTCGCGGTAAACGGCGATTTCTGCTTTGCCGTCGCCGGTGTAATCGTTCGGAACCAAACGGTCAACGCCGAGCCTGCCGAATGTTGCGGTTCGCAAAGATTTCGTGCGGCTTTCCTGAATATACCAACGCGTTTCGGTGTAGCGGAAAACCGCGAAATCGGTTCGCCCGTCGCCGTCGTAATCAGCCGGAACAGGAATGTCGCCGAGTTTTCCCCATTTGAAAATAAGCGGATAATTTTGGCTGAAACCGTTTGAAGATTGCAAAATATACCAAACGCCGTCAGCGGGACGAAAAACCGCGATGTCTGCCGTTCCGTCGCCGTCAAAGTCAGCCGGAACGGGTTCGTCGTATGTATATCCGCCTTCCGTCTGCGTCGTTCCGCCCCATTTTACAGAAAACATTTCGCCGTTCGAACTCTTGCGGATAAACCAATTTCCGTTGCGGTAAACGGCTTCATCGGTTAATCCGTCGCCGTCGTAATCTGCCGGAACGGGACGGTCGTTTGCCGCGCCCCACGTAACGGCTGAAAAAGTTTTTAATTCGCTTGAGAGTGAATACCAAGTGCGTTCGGTCGGACGAAAAACGGCAAAGTCAGCCTTGCCGTCAAAGTCGAAATTGGGAAATGCAAAGATTTGAAACGCCGCAAAGAAAAAGATCAGACTAAAAGAAAAAGACGTGAGTATTTTAGAAAATCGCGGCATAACAAACCTTTGCATTTGAAATTGAAATTAATAAAACCTTTGTATGGCAGACTTGATTAGAACTGCTTTTTTGCCAAACTTTTTTAATTCACGAAGGTAAAACTGACAATCAAGACGAATTTCCGTAAAATTATGCTTTTAACTTGAGAATTGGAAAAGAAAGGATTCACCACAGAGACACGGAGACACAGAGTTTTTATGAAATTATTGGCAATAATGCCTGAATTTTTAATCGTTTATCGCAGGTTTTGAATTTTCCAAAACCAATTTATTCTCTGTGTCTCTGTGTCTCTGTGGTGTAAAGTTTTATTTTTTTATTGAGGTGATTTTATGTCGGCGAAAATATTAAGCGGAAAAGAAATAGCGGAAGACATCAAGCGCGAAGTCGCCGAAGAAGTCGAGATTTTGAAGAAAGATCACGGCATCAATCCTTGCTTGGTCGTCGTCAGAGTCGGCGAAGACCCGGCTTCGGCGGTCTATGTCGGGAATAAGGTGAAAACTTCGCAGGAACTCGGCATCATTTCCGAGCATCGGCATTTGTCGGCGGACGTTTCGCAGGAAGAGCTTCTAAAAACAGTCATCGAATTGAACGAACGCGACGACGTTGACGGGATTTTGGTGCAATTACCTTTGCCGAAAGGTTTAGATGAAAAAGAAATACTCGAAGCGATCAACGCGGAAAAGGACGTTGACGGGTTTCATCCGATCAACGTCGGGAAATTGTCGCAAGGTCAAAAGGCACTCGTTCCATGCACGCCCGCCGGAGTCATCGAAATCTTAAAACGCTTTGAAATTCCGATGCGCGGCAAACACGCCGTCGTCGTCGGACGCAGCAACATCGTCGGCAAACCGATGGCGCAACTTCTTTTGCAGGAAGATGCAACCGTTACGATCTGCCATTCGCGCACCGAAAACATCGCCGCGATCACGAGCCAAGCCGACATTCTCGTTGCCGCAGTCGGACGCGCGAATTTTATCCGCGCCGAACATATTAAGGATGGCGCGACTGTGATAGATGTTGGCATCAATAATTTTTCGGACAAAGATAAAGCGGGCGAAATGTTCGACGAAACGGAAATATCGAAACGCCTGAACACGATCGAAAAACGCGGCTTTACATTGGTCGGTGACGTGAATCCGAAAGAAGCGCAAGAGAAAGCAGGAAGCTTCACGCCCGTTCCCGGCGGTGTCGGCTTGCTGACGATTGCGATGCTGATGAAGAACACCGTCGAAGCCGCCAAGATGAGAAGATTGCGCTGAAAGCGAACAGAGTTTTCTTATAAGGTTATCGAATAATTTAATGATGTTTGAAAAATAAATCTAACAAAAAAAGATTTCGTTTTGTCGCGTTAGCGACTATCTGAATTTAGCCGTAGGTTTTAACCTACGGTAAATAAAATAGACAATTCGCGTCGCGTCAGCGACGATTGAATATATGTCGAAGCAATAATCAGTTGTCGCTGACGCGACAGGGTTGTTTGATGATCGTGTTCCGTGCAATAAATTACACGGCTAAACTCAAATAATCGCTACGCGATATTTAAGGATTGTTAGTTTAATTTTGAGCAGAACATCAGTTTGAATTCTACCTTTAGTTTATGTAAACGGGCAGTCCAAACTGAAGTTTGAACTCTAAACAAAAAATAAAGGGATAAAAATATGAAAGGTCCGCAATATCAATATACTAAGGAGCTTTACGAGCGGTTCGGGTATCTCGCGGCTTGGACTCCGGCGACTCCGGTTGCGCTCGGCGATGTCGGCGAGATGGACGGGAATGTTTTTCGGCGCGTGTCGAGTCTCAAACAGTTGGGCGTTTCGTTTCACGTCACGCGCGGCGCGGCGCAGGAAGATTTGATCTATACTTCCGAAGCGGGCATCAATCTGAGCTTCAAAGCCGCCGGTTCGCCGATCGTCGAGGGCAGTTCGCTGCTCGTGCAGAAAGCGGGTGCGACGATCGAATTCAGCAAAGGCGCGGGCGTGGTTTTCGTCGCTAAAGACTGCACCGCGACCTTGATCGCCGACCAGATCACGCTCGGCAGGGAACTTGCGAGGCTTTACAATCTCGGCAGTTGGGACGCGAAATACGCGGTCGTCACCGAACTCAAACAAGCCGCTTCGATGTCCGCCTTTATCAGCGAATCGTCGGGCGGAAAGATCGAACTGATCGCCGAAAACAGTCTGAATCTGGGCGCGGTCAGCCTTGCCGACCTCGACGCAAAATTCGCCGTCGGCGTTTCAAACGGCATCAATACGCAAATCATCGCACAAGACAAACTAACCCCGCTTTTCCGCACCCGCAAACTAAAAGTAAGCTGGCTCGGCGGCGTTTCGTTCGACAATAAAAGAAGTCTGCACGACCTCGAAAAAATCCCGCGCAACATCGAGATCGAAGAAGATTCCGCCGAATTAGCCGATTTCATCCCGAAATTCGATTAGATAATTGGAGCGAATAATTGGAGCAAATAATTGGAGCGAATAATTGGAGCGCAGGCATCCCTGCCTGCATCGAGCGTTCGAGCGAAGCAAGAACGCTCACTCGACGTTACCAACTTCAAAGTCGGAATCGCCGATCGCCGCGCCGTTTTCCGC
This sequence comes from Pyrinomonadaceae bacterium, assembly GCA_036833775.1. Taxonomy (GTDB): domain Bacteria; phylum Acidobacteriota; class Blastocatellia; order Pyrinomonadales; family Pyrinomonadaceae; genus JAJQRF01. The sequence goes on from DAITPE010000359.1 coordinate 5,572, forward strand.
AAAGCCTCAAACGGCGATGCAGGCAGAGATGCCTGCGCTCCAATTAACGAGATTTTAAGGTCGCGCGACCGTTTCACTGACTGACGACATTTCGCCGACGGGTTTGTTGTTTTTGATAAAACAGCCTTTCAGCTTGACGGCGACGGGTTGATTCGCAACGGGCGGCGTGATTGTCAGTTCGATCGGCGATTTCGGGTAAGTTCCGACCTTTTCCCAATCGGCGCTGTCGCCGACCTGTTGATAGAGCGTCAAACCGTCCGAATCACCTTTTTTGAATTCGACGAGCAGCCGAAAAGCCATTTCTTCATCGACGATCAAAACGGGTTTCCATTCGCTTTCGGGCAATCTTTCCGAAACGGGCGATTGGATGCCGAGCGCGGAAGCGGTGTCGTCGTTAAACCCGTCCGCATCCTCGATCGTGTCAACCAGCCGCACGAGCCTGTCAACGATCGCCACGCTCAAGCGTTCGGGCGGAGTCGGTAGATCGGTCGGCGGAAATTCGGGCAGAGGCGTATTTCGCACACCGTAGATCAAAAGATCGCGGAAATCCCGAAAACCGCGCCCGTTCGCCTCCGAAACGCCATCGGCTCCCGCCGCCC
>DAITPE010000360.1:0-6134 GCA_036833775.1 Pyrinomonadaceae bacterium
TACTTTCAAGTAACATTTTGTTTAAATTTGCAGTTTGTGCAATACTCGCATCCGCACCACTTAAAGAAGAAACTGAACTAGCTGCATCTTTTAATTCATCAACATTCAATTCCGAATCGCTGCGTTCACCATTTTTGAATCTGTCCAGCACGCGCTCGAATTTTTCGTGTTCGACACCTAAAACTATCTCGCTGAAAAGAGAAATGAAGCGGCGGTATGAATCCCACGCAAAGCGTTCGTTGTTGGTTTGTTCGGCAAGTCCTTTGACGGTCGCGTCGTTCAAACCGAGATTTAAAATCGTGTCCATCATTCCGGGCATCGAGATCGGCGAGCCGGAACGCACGGAGACTAATAAAGGATTTTCAGCATCGCCGAATCCTTTTCCCAATTTGGTTTCTAATTCTGAAAGCTGTTCGCGCACCTGCGCCCACATTCCTTCGGGAAACAGTTTTTCGTTGGCGTGATATGTGTTACAGCATTCGGTCGTGATAATAAATCCCGGCGGAACGGGCAGACCGAATCCGGTCATCGTCGCAAGCGCCGCGCCTTTGCCGCCGAGAATGGCGTTGCCCTGCGGCGTGTTCGGATTGTCAAAACTCTCAAAAAGGTAGCTCCATGTTTTTTGTTGGACTTGTTTTGGTTCCATCTTATAAATTCCTCTTAATATCTAATTGATTTCAAAAAACACCGTTTCTTTGCACGGATAGACTCCTTCGTTTTTCGCCGGAAAGCTGTCAACAAGGCGATTATAGACCTATTTTTATTTTCCGCATAGAAAAATATTTAGTATTTTCACTAATATAGTTATGAACGAAATTATTAATGAATTTAAAAGCGGACAAACTAGATTTTATTATCAGTTTATCCGCTCATTATTTTAATATTTTCAGTAGAACCGTCATTCAATCAGCTTGAAATCAATCTCTCCAACATTTTCATTGACGGTAATAACGCGCGACGGATTTTCAAAACGCAATTTCTTTCCATTTACGGAAACAATATAAACATTTCCGAGAATCAAATGTTCAAATTTATATTCTCCGAATGAATTCGTCGTTTGAATCTGCATATTTCCGTATTGGTTGGTCAAAGTTACTTTTACGTTTCGGATTCCATTGCCCATCGCATCCGTTACTTTTCCGCTCAGAAATGCATCGGTCGAGGTCGTAATAGTATTGCCGACCGCCCAATCTGAAAAGTTTGAAATATTGACTGCACTGATCGTATTTGCAGTTGTATCGAGAGCGAAGGGAACGGGTGTCGGTCCTAATCCGTCAATGCGAAATAATTTGTAATTCGTTTCAGCCGTTGAAATATCCGTCGGATCGAGGTAATGAAACGTCAGATCGGTTGTCAGATCGCCTGATTCTTTTAAGCTCCAAAATCGTTTTAAAGAATTTGTCTGATCGAGCGAAGGATGAATGCTTTGCGTCGGTTCGATTGCCAAAGATGATGGAATTATCACAACATTTGAGACATTCGCATCGACCGGGGAATAGCCGTTTGCCGTTCCGATCGGATATGTAAAAGAAGACGGCGAACAGAAATTTTTCGCCGTTTTTCCGATAATATAAGACGAGTTTCCGCCGCCGTTCAAATTTCCCGTGCAATCGATCGTCAATGAATTTACGGTTGCGGTAACATCCAAATTCAAATTTCTACCGTTCGGAATAACGACATCGTGCGATTTATTGAAAGCACCGAAATCCCAAACCGCCGCCGCACTCCAATTGCCGTTGCCGATCGCATTATAAGTCGGATTAAAAATCGAAACCGCATTTTCGCTTTTGCGTCCGGCAATTAAAGTTTCCGTAGTTGAATTGAAGGAAAAAACCATCGCCGGACCGCCTGAAGCGATTCCGCCGAGAATACTGTTGCCGGCGAAAATAACGCCGACCGTTCCGTTGTTTCCCGCCCCGTAGGTTATCGCTCCCGAATTTACGGTCGCGCCGTTATCCCAATTCGGACTATTGACCACATAATTTCCGTTTGCCAAAGCCGTAACCGTTCCCAAATTTCCGACATTATCGTTCGTTTTAGTACCGATCAGAGAATTTGCCGCCGAAACATTTCCGATACAACCGTTTGTCCCGCTGCACCAAGTAACCGAACCAGCATCAATTGCCGCGCCATTGTCCCACAAATTATTCGCGACCAGATAATTTCCGTTAGACAAAACCGTGATCCCGCTGTTTCCGGCTCTTTCGCTGAGCGCAGTTCCGACCAGAGAATTCGCTGAAGAAATAAACCCCGTCACGCCAGACGATCCGAAACCGAACGTAACGGCTCCGGCATCCGTAATCGCGCCATTATTCCAAAAAGGAGAGCGAGCGACGTAATTTCCGTTCGGCAAAGCCACAACATCCAAGCCGACACTATCGCCAACCGCCGCGCCGATCAAAGAATTTGCAAATGAAACGACTCCGGTAGTAGTTCCGCCGCCGTCGCGCCAAGTTGCCGCACCGATCCCGTTATTAAAATTCGGACTTTTGATCACGTAATTCCCATTCGGTAAAACCGTCGAACCCAAACTACCGATCTTGTCGGATGTTAAAAGTCCGGTGATCGAATTCGAACTTGAAACCGCGCCGATGCAGCCCGTCATTCCATTACACCAAGTTACCGCGCCGACATCTGTCTGCGCGCCGTTGTTCCATTCAGGACTGTGGACGACATAATTTCCGTTTGTCAGAGCCGCAATGGTTACGAAACTGTTTGATCCGCCGACGAAATCATCCTGCGAAGAACCGACCAAAGAATTTGCGGCAGATATTACACCTGTTGTGCCTGTCGTTCCGTTTCCGAGAGTCACTGCTCCGGCATTAACTATTCCCGGAAGGTCTAAACCAATGGTTTTTACAACATAATTACCATTGGTCAAAGGAAAAATACCGGAACTACTTCCGGCTAAATCACCGGCAGAACCGCCGACCAAAGAATTTGTCGAATCGATCGCGCCGCTGCATCCGATCGCGCCGTTGCACCAAGTCGCCGCACCTGCATTGAAAGCCGCGCCGTTGTCCCAATGCGGCGATGAAACGACATAATTTCCATTTGCTAAAGCTGCAGCGAATTCTCCTACCTGATCCGAATTTGCCGAGCCGACCAACGAATTTGCCGCCGAAACCGCACCGCTACAACCTGCCGTTCCACTACAGAAAGTTGCCGCACCGACATCTGCAACCGCACCGTTATCCCAAAATTGACTTCCGACTACATAATTTCCGTTCGTTAATAAATAAACCTCTCCGACTGTGTCGTTAGAAGCCGAACCGACCAACGAATTTGCCGCCGAAACCAATCCGATCGTGCCGCCGAGTCCGTTTCCGAATGTCACCGCACCGGCATCGACGCTTGCGCCATTGTCCCATTGACCGCTTTGCACGATGTAATTACCGTTCGGCAATGCAGTGATAGTTGTTCCGATGACATCATTTACAGACCCGCCGATCAATGAATTTGCGGCATTGACCGCGCCGACCGTTCCGCCGAGTCCGTTTGCCCATGTGACTGCGCCGGAATTTGCGATCGCGCCGTTGTCCCAAAACGGACTCGAAATCACGTAATTTCCATTCGTTAAAGGTTTGACCGAATTTCCGACACGATCTTCCGCCGTTGTTCCGATCATTGAATTAGCGGCGGAAACCTGTCCGGCACAACCCATTTCCGCACTGCACCAAGTCACCGCGCCGACATTTGCCGTTGATCCGCTGTCCCAATTATCGCTCAAAACCACGAAATTCCCGTTCGCTAAAACCGTTATGCCGAAGCTCCCGATCAGATCATTTGTCCGGCTGCCCGTCAGAGTGCTTATCAAAACGCCTGTTTTTCCGTTGAAAAGATAAACCGCGCCGACATCCGTCACGGGACCGGGCGCGTCGTATGTGGTATCGACAATTACGATGTTTCCGTTCGGTAAAGCCGTAACCTTGATACCGAATCCGCCGCTTCCCGAAGGTCCGGTGATGTCTGTTTGTGAAAACGCGATTGCATTTATTGTTCCGAATAAAATGATCGTTATTAAAGCAAGTGCAAATTTCAATTTCATAGTTCAAATCTCCCGCCAACACATTCGTTTAGCCCGCTGATTCGAACGGAAATATAGTCTAATTCGTGTAAACAAATCGTGAGATTTCGATGAGAATTTCGATGAGAATTCTAAGAGAACAGCTTCAAAGGAAGAAAATTCGAGTTTTAAAACGTGAATTTATAACCTAAACCGTGAACCGTGTGGATGAATTGCGGATGCTTGGGATTTTCTTCGAGTTTTTGACGAAGCCACGCAACGTGAACGTCAACCGTCCGCGTCGAAGGCATCGCGTCGTAACCCCAAACTTCGTCCAAAAGCTTATCGCGTGAATGGACGTTTCCGCGATTTTCGATAAGAAACTGCAAAAGTTTGAATTCCATCGCCGAAAGCTCGACGATCTCGTCTTTTTTCAAAACTTCGGCGCGTTTGAAATCGACCGAGATTTCACCGAAACGGAAAGATTCGGCGTTTTTGTGATTATTCGACGGCGAACGTCTCAGCAATGCTTCGATTCGTGCGATCAATTCGATTATTTCAAAAGGTTTCGTCAAATAATCGTCCGCGCCGAGCTTTAAGCCGAGAACTTTGTCGATCGTTTCGCCTTTGGCGGTGAGCATCAAAACGGGCGTGTTTATGCTTTTCTGGCGCAGATCGCGGCAAATGTCATAGCCGTTTTTTTTCGGGAGCATTACGTCGAGAATTATTAAATCGAATTGTTCTGACAAAGCGATTTCGTAACCGCTCGCGCCGTCGGTCGCGGATTTCACGGCGAAACCTTCCGACTCTAAACGGTCGGTCAAGGTCAAAACCAAGCCTGCTTCATCTTCGACGAGTAAAATCTTCATATTTTTTTCACCACAGAGACACGGAGACACAGAGTTTTCTCAATATTGTTTTTCAAAATGCTTATTTATTTTTCTCTGTGTCTCCGTGTCTCTGTGGTAAAACTATTATAAATCTGCTTCCTTTTCCGAATTCGCTTTCGACCGAGATTTTTCCGCCGTGTGCTTCGACGGTTTGTTTTACTAAACTCAAGCCCAAGCCGTTGCCGTGAATTTGTTCGTCAACGACCGCTTTTGCGCGGTAAAAAGGTTGGAAAATATGTTTCAAATCCTGTTTTTCGATGCCGATTCCTTTGTCTTCGACGGCGATCTTTAGTTTGTTGTCGCCGTTTCGCGCCGAGATTTTCAGCCATTTCGTGCCGTTCGAATATTTGAGCGAATTAATGATCAAATTCTGCAATGCGCCGCTCAAAGCCGTTTTGTCGGCGTTTATTTTCGGTAAATTTTCGGCGATCTCGGTTTCTACTTCAAAACCTTTTTCGTCGATCAATGGCTGACATTCGTTGAGCGTTTCGGCGATTATTTCGTTGATATTCTGTTCGCGGAAATCGTATTTTTTCCGTCCTTTGTTCGCGCCTGCGAAATCCAGAATCTGTTCGACCATTTTTGAAAGCTTTTTGCCTTCGCCTTTGATCAAATTGCCGTATTTGGCGACCTGCATTTGTTCTTTCGCAACGCCGTCGGCTAAGTTTTCGCCTGCCGAATAAATGACGGCGAGCGGCGTGCGGAATTCGTGCGAAACGCTCGAAACGAAATCGACTTGACGCTGTGCAAAGAGTTTTGCGCGCTGCGACGATACGAAAATTAAAATGATACTGACAGCGAGAAGCGCGAGAATTCCGAAGCTGACCGCGAGATTTTTGTTGCGCGTATTCGCAATAAAATTGTCGAGCGAACCGGCGTTGTGCTGAACGTTCAGCGTCCAAAATCCGTCGTTTTCGGTCGTTTTGCTTTCAAAAACTCTCATATTCGGAGCGTTTTGCGATTGAACTCTGATCTCTACTTTGCCTTGTCTTTCTTTCGGGAGCATTTGCAAAACGCGATCGGGCAATTTACTTGTCGCGCCTTGTTCGAGCTTTGTGGTTTGTCTATTTTCGCCCACATTGGCGGTCGTGATGGTTTCGACGCGGCTGAAAACCATCTTTTCGTGCAAATTTTCGCCTTTGACAATTTTCGGCATCAATTCGCGGTTTGCGTAGAAAACGAAATTGTTTGACGAAAGATCGAAAAGTTTTGCCGACGAATCTTTTGCCGATACGTTT
>DAITPE010000361.1:0-6120 GCA_036833775.1 Pyrinomonadaceae bacterium
AAAAAATACGGCGGCGAACATCCCGACGTAAAACGAGCGCAGAAAAAGGTAGAGATCTACGAAAAAGCGATCGCCGAAATTCTGAATTAAAATTCGTCTTCCAATATCTCTTCCGAAATAATCTCGTAAAGATTCGCCGCTAGTTCTTTGGAAACCTGTTTTTTCGCAGGGATTTCCAAAACTTTCACCTTCGTGATGCGCGAACGGCGTTTTATTTCCAGCTCGTCGTTTGCTTTGATCTCTTTTGAAGATTTTGCTTTTGCGCCGTTGACGAAGATCAATCCGGCATCGCAGAATTCCTGCGCAAGACTTCGGCGCAAGATCAATCGGCTGGCTTTTAAAAATAAATCTAATCGCATAAGTTAAAATAAAAAACGGAAAATGGATGTTAATTCAAACCTTCCATTTTCCGTTTTCAGTTATCCGTTATCAGTTATTTATCGGTTTTTTCAGCGCGTCTTTCGTCAGCGAAAAGGATCGGCGAAACGATCGGACGATATTGTTCGTTGATCTTGATATACGCATCTTGACGCAGCGTGGACATAAATTTCTTTTGTTCAGCCGGTGCTTTTTCCTGCATAATCGCGTAGCGAACGGCGTTTTCATCGAAAACCGATTCGTTGCTGGCTTCACTTCTGTCGTCAACGTGCAGGATTTCCATTCCGACCTGATCGACTTCGATCGGTTCGGTAACGCCGCCGGCTTTCAGGGATTTGAGAGCTTCGGCAAAGCGCGGATCGAGGTCTTTGACGTTGAAAGTATCGACTTTTCCTTTATTCTGCGCGACATTTTCACGGTCGGAATTTTCAACGGCGAGTTTTGCAAAATCTGCGCCGCCTTTTAATTGAGCGACGAGCTTTTTGGCTTTTTCACGAACCGCCGCTTCGTCGCGTCCGGCAAAACTCAGAAATATTTCGCTGATCGTTATCTTTTCGGGTTTCGTGAATTTTTCCTTATTTTTTTCGTAAAAGGCTTTTAATTCTTTAGCATCGGGCTGCCAATAAATTTTTTGACTTACTTCGCGTGTGATCACGGCTTCGCGGGTCGCTTGTTTGCGCCAGAGTTCGCGAATCTCTTCAGGACTGACACCTTGCGAGCGCATCGCTTCGTAAAGCGTTTCGAGCGATTTGATCTTTTGCTCTTTCATGATCTCCAAAAATCTTTGGTTAAGATTTGCTTCGATCTCTTTTTCGAGTCCGGCTTCTTTGGCTTTCTGAATGATCAGCTCTTCATTGATCAGATTGGCGATCAATTCGCCTTTCTTTTCTTCCATCAATTTTTCGCCTTCTTCGCGCGATTTGCCTTCGGCAACGTATGCGTCAACGGCATTTTTCATTTCGCGTTTGACACGCGAAAGCGTGATCACGCCGTCATTGACCTGCGCGACAACTTCATCTACTACTCTTTCCTGTGTTTCCTGCGCGAACGCGGAAAAACTCAAAACTAAAATTACTGCAATCGAAAAAATTGCGGAGTTGATAAATTTCATTGTTTACTCCTAAAGAAAATGTAACTGAAAATATTAATATTCTATGCTAGTGTTTTGCAACTTGGGATTTTGATGCACAAAAAGCTTTTCGAGTTTCTTTGGAACTTAAAATTCGTGGAAAGCGTCGAAATTGGAACTTTTTAATTAATAGCAGGTTTTGTGAAAAACCGCATCTTGACCGAGATGAATAAAAAATGCCCGAACTGCAAACTCGTCAATTTTCCGAACGCCGCAGCCTGTTCGCGTTGTCAATTTGAATTGGTCGAAGTAAAAAATCTTGAGCCAAATATATCTTTTTTTCGCTCGAAAATCTTCAAACGCGTTTTGATCTGCTGTATTGTTATCGTTTTTTCGCTTGCCGGTTTTTATCTTTCGCTCGTTTTTTCCGCGAAAGGTTTGAATTACGAAGAACGCAAAACGGTCGAACGTGCTGTCGGCATTTTGGATGCGAAAGGTTTTACAAAAGAAGCACGTTTGCTGAATTATTTCACGGTTTATCGAAGCAACGACAATTGGCTGAACGCTTCGGTCGAAAAAGAAAATGCTTACGCGGCAACGAATTATCCGTTTGAAATAATGACGATCTATCCCGATTTCTTCACGCGACCGATTGACGACACCGAACGCGCCGCGATTCTTCTGCACGAAGCACAGCATTTGAAAGGCGCGGACGAAAAGGAATCTTACGAATTCGTCTGGAAAAATCGCAAAAAACTCGGTTGGACAAAAGAAACTTACCAAAATTCAAACGTCTGGCAATCCGTCAGAATGCAGACGAAAGAACAAGTTCCGAATCTTTTCATCTGCGAAATCAACGAATTTGCCGATTGCACGGAATAATTAAACTTGAATATCCAAAAGCAGTTTGCGCGATGCTTCGATCAAATTATTTTCGTCGGTAACGACGCGCAGAATACCGTTCGGCGAAAACGAATAAACGCTTTCGTCAGCGAGCAATTCCATCAATTTATCGGGCGAAACTTTCGCGTTTTGATCGAATTTCACGGCAAACCCGTTCGCCGTTTTATCGACCGAAATGATCCGCATTTCTTCCGCCAATTTTCTCACACGCGCATATTCGAACAAACAATCGACCGATTCGGGAATTTTGCCGTAACGGTCGGAAATTTCGCTGTGAATTTTGTTTAATTCTTCATCCGATGAAGCCGACGAAATGCGTTTGTAAGTCCGTAATCTTTGCGAAGTTTCGACGATGTAATCTTTCGGAATCGAAACATCAACGCCCAAATTGAGCGAAACCGAAATTTCGTCTTCGACCGTTTCGCCTTTTAATTCTAAAATCGTGCGCTCCAACATTTTCGTGTAAAGATCGAATCCGAGCGCGTCCAATTGTCCCGATTGCTGACCGCCCAAAATATTTCCCGCGCCGCGCAATTCCAAATCAAGTGCCGCAATGCGAAATCCCGCGCCGAGATCGGAAAATTCTCTGATTGCCGAAAGTCTGCGCCGCGCGATCGGCGTTAATTCTAATTCGCTCGGAATCAGCAAATAAGCGTAAGCGCGGCGGTTTGAACGACCGACGCGACCGCGAAGCTGATAAAGTTGCGAAAGTCCGTAATTGTCGGCGCGATTGATGATAATCGTGTTTGCACGGGGAATGTCGATGCCGTTTTCGATGATCGTCGTCGCCACTAAAACGTCGTATTGATAGTCGACAAAATCGAGCACGGCTTGTTCCATTTCCTTTTCGTTCATCTGCCCGTGCGCGATGACGACACGCGCATTCGGCACGATCTTTTTAACGTGCGCGGCAATCGCTTCGATCGATTCGACGCGATTGTGAATAAAGAAAACTTGCCCGTTTCGCGCGAGTTCCAATTCGATCGCCGATTTGATGACGCTTTCGTTAAACTGGACGACTTGCGTATTAATTGCAAGACGATCACGCGGCGGCGTTTCGATGACGGACATATCGCGCATTCCCAAAAGCGACATATTCAAAGTGCGCGGAATCGGAGTTGCGCTCAAAGTCAGAACATCGACTTTTTTCTTCAATTGTTTCAGTTTTTCTTTGTGCGCCACGCCGAAACGCTGTTCTTCATCAACCACGACCAAACCTAAGTTCGGCATTTTAACGTCGGTTGATAAAATTCGGTGCGTTCCTATAAGAATATCGATCTGTTTCTTTTCAGCCGCTTCGACGACTAATTTCTGTTCTTTCGACGAACGAAAACGTGATAATAAATCGATTTTTATCGGGAAAGCATTAAAGCGTTTTTTGAAACTTTCAAAATGCTGATACGCCAAAACGGTCGTCGGCGTGAGAACGGCGACCTGTTTTCCGTCCATCACGGCTTTGAAAGCGGCGCGCATCGCAACTTCGGTTTTCCCGTAGCCGACATCGCCGACGATCAATCTGTCCATCGGAACTGCCGTCTGCATATCGCTTTTCACGTCGTCGATCGCCTTCGCCTGATCGGTCGTAAGAGTGTATGGAAAAGCGTCTTCAAATTCTTCCTGCCACGGCGAATCGCCCGAAAACGCAAAGCCCGAAACCATTTTGCGTTCGGCGTAAAGACGCAGCAATTCGTCCGCCATATCGCGCATCGCGCGTTTCGCTTTCGCCTTGGTTTTCTGCCAACCCAAACCGCCCAAACGTTCGAGCGCAGGTGCGGTTCCTTCGCCCGAAGAAAAGCGCGAAACTAAATCCAAACGCTCGACGGGAACGAACAATTTTGAATTTTCTGCGTAAATCAGCAGCATAAATTCGCGTTCCGTGCCCTGCGAATTGATCGTCTGCAAACCTTCAAAACGTCCGATTCCGTGATCGACGTGAACGACGTAATCGCCTTGTTTCAAGTCGCGGAAATCCGAAATAAATGCGCCTAAATTGGTTTTTTGTCTTTGGTTTTTAGTTTTTGGCTGTTTGAATTCGGCTTGCGTCGATTCGCCGAAAATGTCGGTTTCGGTATAAACAGTGAAATTCAGAGACGGAATTTCAAATCCGTTCGACAAGTCGCCGATGAAAAGGGAATTTGTATCGATTGAAACGTCAAATTCACGCATTATTTCCGTAAATCTTTCGGCGATTCCTTGCGATTGAATGACGATGATTTGTTCTGCGTCCTTCGTTTTTTGTCCTTTGTTTACTTGGGCAAACTCGCGGACGTTGCCGTGAAATTTTCGTGTCGAACGCGATGAAATATCGAAATCCGTCGATTTTTCGGCGGTCGAGAACAAAAAGAGCGGTTTTGCAGAGTTGTCAGTACCATCTGCATGAGCGGATGGTAGATTTTGAGCGTCTGAATAGTTTTCGCTCAAACCGTCCGCTGACGCAGACGGTACTGACAAAACATTCGCTGACATATCAGAAAAAGCAAATTCTTCGTCCGTCGCGGCGGCGGTTTTTCCTAATGCGCGAAGCTCGACGCGCGATATTTTTTCTAAGTTTTCGCGCAAATTTACTCCGTCCAAAAATAATTCGTTCGGTTCTAATCCGATTTCGCCTGCTTCCGAAATTTCCGTGAATCTTTTTTCGATCGTTTCGTAAAAATTCGACAAAGTTTGTTCGATTTGAACAGGTTCGTCGATGATGAAAACGCAGTCTTTGGCGAGAAAATCGAAAACGCTCGACGTGCGCGGTTTGACGAGCGGCAGCATAAATTCCCAACCCGAAAAATCTTCGCCTTCGTCGGCAAAATCGGCGCGGTCTTTGACGGCGCGGGCAAATTTTTCTTCCGCGAATCTTTCACGCGCAAAGAAAGACCAATCGTTGAAATCAGACGAAACGGCGGAAAATTCGCGCATCGGTGCGATCGAGATTTCTTTTATTTGTCCGATCGAAAGTTGCGTTTCCGCGTCAAATTCTCTAATTGAATCGACCGTATCGCCGAAAAATTCGATGCGGACGGGATTTTCCGCTGTCGGCGACCAAACGTCCAAAATTCCGCCGCGCACCGAAAATTCGCCGACGTTTTTGATCGGTTCTTCGCGCACATAACCGCAGGCGACGAGCTTTTCGATCAATTCGTCGGGCGGAAAATCTTCGTCGCGTTTTAAGTTTGCGCCTAAGCTTTTTACTTCCTTCGGCGAAAGCGTTTTCGTAATTAAAGATTTTGCCGAAAGTATCAAGAAATCGGGTTTTTGAGATTTTTCCGAAACCAAATTCCAAAGCGTCAAAGCGCGTTCTTCCTGCGTTTCGGCGTGCGGCGAGATTCCCGAATAAACGTCGGTTTCAAAAGAGGGAAGAGTTGCGAGTTGTGAGTTGCGAGTTGCGAGTTTTTTTTCTCCACTCTCCACTTTCCACTCTCCACTCCAAAATTCCAGATCGCAATTCCAAGATTCCAATTCCTTGTTCGAATCCGTCACGACGACGAAAGTTTTCGCGGTTTCGGATTGGATTTTCGATAAAACGAAAGCTTTGGCGGCGATCGAGGTTAAGCCGTTAAGAGAAATCACACGCGTTCCGCGCTTTATTTCGTCGCGCAGACGCTTTAATTCGTTCGATGTTTCCGCCGCAAAGTTCATTGTAAATGTCGGAACGCCTGCGCCCTCGCAGGCAAACGTCGTTTGAAAAACGGCGTAATTTTAGTTTGATGATAGAAAGTCTTAATTGCTAATCGGTCTGTTCGCGCTACCCGCGCTCAATGCCTGCGAGGGCGCAGGCGTTC
>DAITPE010000362.1:0-6119 GCA_036833775.1 Pyrinomonadaceae bacterium
CTTCGCCCGGAATGAGCGTGAAGGTTTCGGAAAATATTCCGAGTTTTGAAGACGCAAAAGACGACGCGGAACGAAAATCTTTTGAACGAGCATTTGAATATATGGCTTTGAATCCGTCGCAAAAGGTTGAAGCGATCGAAATTAACCGCGCTTTTATCGGTTCTTGCACCAATTCCAGAATCGAAGATTTGCGCGAAGCCGCAAAAGTTATCAAAGGTTACAAAATAAACGAAAAAGTCAGCGCGATGATCGTTCCCGGTTCGATGCAGATCAAAAAACAAGCCGAAGAAGAAGGCTTGGCGCAGATTTTTATCGAAGCAGGTTTCGAATGGCGCGACGCAGGCTGTTCGATGTGTTTAGCGATGAACGAAGACATTTTAAAGTCGGGCGAACGCTGTGCTTCGACCTCGAACCGAAATTTTGAAGGTCGCCAAGGTCGCGGCGGTCGAACGCATTTAGTTTCGCCGTCAATGGCGGCAGCCGCTGCAATCGCAGGACATTTTGTCGATGTCAGACGTTGGAAATTCAACGACTAATATTAAACAAGATAGACAGGATAAACAAGATAAAACCCTGCGAATCCTGTCTATCTTGTTTGAATTAATATGAATAAATTTACAAAACACGTCGGTCTTGTTGCTCCGCTTTATCAGGCGAATATTGATACTGATCAGATCATTCCAAAGCAATTCTTAAAAAGTATTGAAAGAACCGGATTCGGGCAATTTTTGTTTTACGATTGGCGTTTTGATGAAAACGGTGTCGAAAAACCGGATTTTGTTTTGAATCAGCCGCGCTATAAAAATGCTTCGATTTTGCTTGCGGGAAAAAATTTCGGTTGCGGAAGTTCGCGCGAACATGCGCCTTGGAGCTTGGAAGATTTCGGTTTTCGCGTCGTGATCGCGTCGGCGTTCGCGGATATTTTTTATAATAATTGTTTCAAAGTCGGAATTTTACCCGTAATTTTAGACGAAGAAATCGTCGCCGAACTCGTCGAAAAAACCGAAAAAATTGAAAATTACCAAATAACCGTCGATCTCGAAAACTGCAAAATCTCGGACGAACACGGTTTTGAAATAGATTTCAGCGTTGACGAATTTCGGCGTTTCTGTTTATTGAACGGCTTGGACGACATCGGTTTGACGCTTCAGCACGAAACGGCGATTTCCGAGTTTGAAAATCAGCGTCCGTATTGGAAAAATCTCCCGCAAAACGCATAAATTCAATTGATTCTCAAATTTGACAGCATTTTTTGAGAAAGTTACCATTAAAACTCGGCTTCAAAATTGTTCTATTCTCTTGAAAAGAGTTAGAATAATTGAGGTTTCAAGTTTGACTATGGGATTTTCTACCATCGCAATTCACGCCGGAAACGAACCCGACCCGACAACGGGCGCGGTCAGCGTTCCGATCTATCAGACCTCGACTTACGCGCAGGAAGCAGTCGGCGTTCATAAAGGTTATGAATACGCGCGCACGCAAAATCCGACGCGCTCGGCTTTGGAAAAAAATATCGCCGCGCTCGAAGGTGCAAAATTCGGTTACGCGTTTGCTTCGGGAATGTCGGCGACCGACGCGGTTTTGAAGCTCGTAAAGTCGGGCGATCACGTTATTTTAGGCGACAATACATACGGTGGAACTTTTCGTCTTTTCGATAAAGTTTTGAAAAATTACGGCATCGAATTCGATCTCGTTGACACGACCGAAGTTTCAAATTTAGAACAAGCTTTTAAATCGAACACGAAAATGGTTTTCGTCGAAACACCGACGAATCCGATTATGTCCGTGACGGATTTGCAGGCGGTTTCCGACGTTTCACACGCGCACGGCGCGACGGTCGTTTGCGACAATACGTTTATGTCGCCGTATTTACAGCGTCCGATGGAATTCGGTGTTGATATTGTCGTTCATTCGACGACGAAATATTTGAACGGACATTCGGATTCGGTCGGCGGTTTTGTTGCTTTGAATAATGAAAAAGATGCCGAATGGATTCAGTTTATCCAAAATTCGGTCGGCGCGATTCTTTCGCCGATGGATTCGTTTTTAGTTTTGCGCGGCACGAAAACGCTCGTGGTCAGAATGCAGGCGCACGACGCAAACGGCAGACAGGTTGCGAATTTTTTAGCCGAACATCCGAAAGTTCAGAAGGTTTATTATCCCGGACTCACTTCACATCCACAGCACGAATTAGCGAAAAAACAGCAGAAAGGTTTCGGCGGAATGGTTGCATTTGAAACGGGTTCGCTTGATAATGCAAAAAAGGTTCTCGAAAGCGTCAAACTTTGCACGTTAGGTGAGAGTTTGGGCGGCGTCGAATCATTGATTTCGCATCCGGCTTCGATGACACACGCATCGGTTCCGGTCGAAAAGCGCGAAAAACTCGGTATTACGGACGGTTTAGTAAGAGTTTCCGTCGGAATTGAAGATATTGAAGATATTTTAGAGGATTTAGACCAAGCACTTAGTTAGTCTTGAAAGTCTCGAAAGTCCGGGAAGTCTTGAAAGTCATTAAACGGCTTCTTCAAAACTTCCGAGACTTCCCAGACTTTCCGGACTTCCTAGACTAAATTATGTTGACTGTTGAGATACATGCTACATCGCACATCGGGCGTGTCCGCAAAGGAAACGAGGACAATTACCTTTTGCTGAATATTTCAAATTACAGAGCGTGGATGAGTTCGCAGGAACCGAACGATTTCGTGATCGAATCGCAAAGATTTGAAGTCGGCAACGATGGAATTGTTTTAGCCGTTTCCGACGGAATGGGCGGCGCATTGGCAGGCGAAGTGGCGAGCCAGATGGCAGTCGAAACGGTCAGCAAAAAATTGCTCGACACCGATCCCGAAAAGACGATTACGCCGGAAGATTACGACGTTTCGCTGATCGGCAAGCTTTACGATGCAACGATTTACGCGAATTATCTGATTCATCAGCAAGGTCGCACCGATCCGCAATTTCAAGGAATGGGCGCAACTTTTACCGGTGTCGGCATCACACCCGAAGCCGTCGATCTGATCCAAATCGGCGACAGCCGCGCATATTTGATCCGCAATAATAAAATTTATCAAATTACGAAAGACCAGTCGCTCGTTCAGCAATTGATCGACGCACAGCAGATTTCGCCCGAAGAAGCCGAAACGCACACTTTGAAAAACGTGATCCTGCAGGCACTCGGCGCA
Source organism: Pyrinomonadaceae bacterium (assembly GCA_036833775.1). Taxonomy (GTDB): domain Bacteria; phylum Acidobacteriota; class Blastocatellia; order Pyrinomonadales; family Pyrinomonadaceae; genus JAJQRF01. Next base: position 3,183 of record DAITPE010000362.1, read on the forward strand.
CAAAGCGAAATTTATCCCGTTTCGGCGCGTCTGATGCCGCAGCAAGGCGATATTCTTCTGCTTTGCAGCGACGGTTTATCTAACAAAGTCAGCGGTTCGGGACTTCAAAGAATTGTTTTGGACAATCAAGATCGACTCGAAATGGCTTGTGCGGCATTAATCAAAGAAGCCAACGAACGCGGCGGCGAAGACAATATCACCGTCATCATTGCCAAACTTTCCGGCGACAGTTTGCCCGCACCGCAAGGCGAAGGCGTTAAACTGGAACTTTTAAATCTCGGCGACATCCACGACACCGCCGACCAAGACACCGCCGAAATTTTATAGGCTCACCGTCAGCAACGGTAGAAAAGGCGTGTTTCGATTGCAAAATCGAAACACGCCTTTTCACTTTTTAACTTTTTCACCCTTTCAATTTTCCTTGCGCCAATCTGGCAATTCCTTCACGCCGCCGACTTTTCTGACATAGATCGACGCGCCTTTGACGCTCACGACCTCGACCTTTTCACCTTCTAAAAGCGGAGTTTCTTCGTCGATCGGAAACGCCGTCCACGTCGAACCGAAAACTTTCACTGCGCCTTCGTTCAAAGAACCTTTGCTGGCATCTGTCACCGTTCCGATCTTTCCGGGCAAAGCGTCGATTCCCGTCTTCAAAGAGTTTTCGTCGTTATGCGAAAAATAATTGGCGAAAATGATGCGCGACATCGCCGTCAAAGCAATCGAAACGACCGCAAAAGTTACGAATTGCCAGATAAAACCGAAACCAAAAAGCCCGACGACCGCCGCCGCCAATGCGCCCAAACCGAACCAAAACAAAACGAATCCGAGCGTAAAAATCTCGGCGATGATGAGAATCACACCGAAAATCGTCCATAAAAGCCACGCTATTTGTTCCATCTGTTTATGCGAAAAGAGTTTCTTCGGCAATCATAACATAAATGCGGAAACACACACGAAGTAAGCATAAAATTCGGCATATCTGCTTCGGAAGTTTTGCAGGGTTCTCCGAACGAATCGGAGAGCGTAGAAACTCATTCGGAGAGTTCTTCCGTCCGTTCGGAGAGCGCAACTGCCGTGTCGGAGAGTTCTTCCCTTGATCGGGAGAGCGCATCTGCCGTATCGGAGAACGCATCCGTCGCTTCGGAGAACTCTCCGAACGATCGGGAGAACTCTTCTAATCATTCGGAGAAACGTCTAATGCGTGAAATATCCATCTCTTTTAACAAAAAACTCTAAAATCACAATTTGAACTTAAAAGTCAGTCGTGCTAATCTCTAAATTCGTCGCTTGGGTGGCGGAATAGGTAGACGCACAGGACTTAAAATCCTGCGACTTTAGGGTCGTGCGGGTTCGATTCCCGCCCTAAGCACCACGAAATTAAAAAGCTTTGAGAAATTCTCTCAAGGCTTTTTTAATTTTTGGCATTTTATTTGCTCAACAGTTTCGGTGAGGTTTTATATGAAAAAAATAATACAGTTTGCAATCATCGCGGTTTTATCAATAGTTTTTGTCAATGATTCGTTCGCGCAGGATCAGTCGGTTTTACGTGAAGCGCAGCGAATTACGAACGACAAATTTACAATTTCGACGACGACTCCGAAAGGTGCAAAAATCTACGCCGTCAAAAAGCCGAACGCGCAAATGTTGAAAGCAATAGATCAAGGATTGACCGATCTTTTTGCCGTGGCGAAGAAAAATAAGTATTCAAAACGCCTGAATTATTCGGATTACACTGTTTTTATCGGTAAAGCCGACCGCACGAAAGACAGCCAAAATCAATATTCGCCGGACATTGCTGTCGGCGCGGCGCAATATGCCGGAACGGAATACGATCAAGGCGGTTTTATATATGCGGCGGGAATGGTTATTTCAAACAATCCGTGCGCTTTCGTCATCGCCGAACACACGAAAAATCTCAACCGCGTTTCGGATGTCGTGCGTTATGAGGGCGAACATCTCGTGCTTTATCACAACGACCGCCGAAGATATAACGAAACCGCCGATCACAGCCAAGGCGGCGGACATCCGATCTTGCAGTAATTTATAAAAATTTCAGCGAAAACTTTTCAGGGAAACGACGCAAAACTCGTTTCCCTTTTTTCTTTTCAACCATTTCGTGCAGAGCGTAAACGATATTGTTGAGCGAATTAATTTACAATTTCGCTATTTTATGTGTAAAATGCTGTAAATTAAGCTATTTCGTAACTTTCCCCTTTTTTAAAAACAGTGGCACGACCATTGCTAAACTACTTCGCGGATGTCGTTTGAAAAAGTCCGCGAAGGTGGAGGTCCAATATGAACTTTTGGCTTAAAAAGACCAAAATCTTCGCAACTTTAATTTTGCTCTTTGCAAGTTTTAATTTAACTAAAGCACAGGATTCGATTTACAAGCTCCAAGCCGGAACGAAAATTCGGCTGAAAATGGAAACCGAAATAAATTCAAAGGTTTCGAGCGAAAACGATACGTTTTTGACGAAGGTTTCCGAACCCGTAAAAGTGCGCGACAGTTTAGTTTTGCCAGCCGACACGATCATCGAAGGTCGCGTCGTCAAAGTCGAAAAGGCTTCGGCAGGCGGACGCGGCGGAAAAATGGAAATCGTTTTTGAATCAATACGTTTTCCGAACGGCGAAAAACGCGCAATTGAAGGAGTTTTGGTCAAAGATTTGAAAGCCGAATCTTCGCAAAGTTTCAGTTTGCTTTCGGTTCTCGGCGGAACGGCGGTCGGTGCGATTATCGGCGCAGTTTCAAAAACCGACAACGGCGCGATCATCGGCGCAGGAATCGGCGCAGGCGCGGGAACAGGCGTGGCGTTTGCCAGAAAAGGCAAAGACGTTCGCATCAAAACAGATGAAGAATTCGAGATCGAATTGAAAAAAGAAGTGATTTTGCCTGTGCAGGATTATTAAAAAAAGATTTTATAAGTTTGGTCGTTGGCG